>JANNSW010000257.1:0-9996 GCA_031403055.1 Hyphomicrobiaceae bacterium
CGGCAGTGGCAGACGATCGGGCCCGAGCGGGCGATCGGCTGCGTCGTGATGCCGGCGACCGAGATCGTGGCGCCCGGCGTCATCAAGCACAGCTATGGCGACAAGTTCGAGCTGGGTGAGCCGGATCGCACCCGGTCGCCGCGCGTGCTTGAACTTGCCAAGGTGCTCGAGGCCGGCGGGTTCGGTGCGCCCGTGCTCGACGACATCAGGAGCGAGATCTGGCTGAAGCTCTGGGGCAATCTGTGCTTCAATCCGATCAGCGCTTTGACGCGCGCGACACTCGATGTCTGCGCGACCGAGCCGGCTTTGAGAAAACTCTCGCGCGACATGATGCTGGAAGCCGAGGTGATCGCGAAAAAGCTCGGCGTCACCTTCCGCGTCGACGTCGATCGCCGCATCAACGGCGCGGCCAAGGTCGGCGCGCACCGCACCTCGATGCTGCAGGATCTGGAGGCCAAGCGGGCGCTCGAGATCGACGCGCTGCTGACGGCGGTGCAGGAGATGGGCCGGCTGGTCGGGGCCGAGACGCCCTACATCGATGCCGTGCTCGGCCTGGTGCAGGCGCTCGGACGCACGCAGGGCCTCTACCCGACGTTTCCGGCGGAGGCGTAGGCAAGGTTGCGCGGCACAGCCGACACGCGCGATTTCAAACCAGAGCCGCTCGTCCCCGAATGCCGTCACGACGGGGGCGACGCGATGGGCCATCACCAGCATACCGGCGCGCGGAGGCTCATCGCCGGGTCGCCCGATCAATGCATCGAGGTGGGAATGTCGATCCCCGCCGTGCTCATCGGCATCGACCCGCCCGATGCACTCGCCGCACTGCCTGGGACGTGACCGCGGCCGTCATTCGAACCGGCGCCGGGCTTCGAGCGCGAGGCCGAAGCCGACGCTGTTGAACAGGTCGCCCTCGATGACGCGGGCGGCGGGAAAAAGGCCGGTGAGCAGGCGGCGGACAGCGGGAACCGCCGAGGTGCCGCCCGTGAGCAACAGCACCGTGATGTTGCCGGTCTGCTTGCCGGACGCCGCCAGGGTTGCCGCCGCGGTCACATGCAGGCGCTCCAATTCCCCCGAAATCGCCGTCTCGAACTCCGCGATGCCCGTCTCGACCGGCGGGATCGGCGTGGCCCCGGTGAAATCGATCGCGGCCCGGGGCCTTGTGGTGAGCGCGATCTTGGCCTCCTCGACCCTGCCGGCCACGAGATGCCCGGCCTGGCGGGTCACCACCTCCATGTAGCGTTCGAACAGGATCGGTGGCGCGCAATCCGCCAGGATCTGCTTCAGCAGCCGTCGGTTCTTGGGCGTCGAAAGCATATGGATGCTGTGCCAGGTGGCGAGGTCGACGAACGGCCAGCGCGGCAGATCATGGCCCTGAACCGTTTTCGACCGCGAGCCCAGGTGCGGCATGACGGCCGCGAGGCTGAGGCGCATATCGAGGTTGGTACCGCCGATGCGCGTGCCTTCATTGGCGAGGATGTCGCCCGCCCGATCGCGCCGCGCCCGCTTGTCCGGTCCGACCTCCACCACCGAAAAATCCGCCGTGCCGCCGCCGAGATCGGCGATGAAGGCCAGTTCACGCTGTTCCGCCGTGTGCTCGAAGGCGAGCGCGGCAGCGATGGGCTCGAGCTGGAAGGCAATCTTTCGAAACCCAGCAGCGCGGGCGATGTCGCCGAGCTTGGCCTCGGCGCGCGCGTCCATCGCCTCGTTGTCGTCCACGAAATGGACCGGGCGGCCCATCACCACGTCGTCGATGCGCTGACCGGCAAAGCTTTCGGCCTTGGCCTTCAGATGCTCGAGGAAGCCGACGAGGATGCTCTCGAAGGTCCGGCTGCGGCCCCCGACCGGCGTCCGCTCGTCGATGAGGTCGGAGCTGAGGATGGATTTGAGCGAACGCATCAGTCGCCCCGGCTCGCGCGCCGTGTAGGCGGCGATGGCGGCACGGCCGTAGAGAGGTGGCTCGCCCTCGGAGGGGTAGAAGATGGCGCTGGGAATAGCACTTGCGCCGCCTTCGACAGGAACGAGGGTGATGGCGCCGGCGCGCGCGATGGCGACCGTGGAATTGGACGTGCCGAAATCGATGCCGCATCGCAGGGTCATGAGGGCATTTCCGAAGGGGTGTTGTGCAGGGAGGTCAGCATCAGGGGTAACAGATTCGGCCCTGTTAAGGCGGGATGGAACAAGTTTCAGCGCGATGTGGTGTTCAATTGCGCTCAGTCCGACACGAGTACGATGGTCGAGAGCTGGATCGCCTGGATGACCGCCAATACCGGCTGTTCGCGTGCTGAGGTCGCCATCCATGTGCGCGAGGAGCACAGCACCTTTGGCTGGGTGATGGAGGGGTTGATCGAGCGCACCGGCTGCAGGATCGCAAAGGCCGAGCACAGCCTCGACGTCTCCGCGGACCATCTGGCGGAGAGGCCTGCCAGGGCCTGAGCTTGAAGCGAGATCCTCACACCGTCACCGGCACTGCCTCCTGGTGGCCCGCACGGAAGACGCGGCGGTAGCGGGCGAGCTCATCTGTCGGGCCCGTCGCCTTGGACGGGTTGTCGGAGAGCTTTACCGCTGGACGGCCGTTCGCCGAAACGACCTTGCACACGAGCGAAATCGGATCGGTGCCGCGGCCGGGCGCGAGCCCACGGAAGTCGTTGGTCAGCAGCGTGCCCCAGCCGAAACCGAGGCGGACACGGCCATGGAAATGACCATGCAAGCGCTCGATCATCTCGACGTCGAGGCCGTCCGAGAAGATGATGAGTTTCTCTTTGGGGTCCTGACCACGCGCGCGCCACCAGGCGATCGCCTCCTCGCCGCGCTCCACGGGATCGCCGGAATCGACGCGGATGCCGGTCCACTTGTCGACCCAGTCGGGCGCATTCCTCAGGAACTCGGTCGAGCCGAACGTGTCGGGCAGGATGATACGCAGATTGCCGTCGTAGTCGGCCTGCCAGTCGGCGAGCACCCGATAGGGGGCTTTGGCCAGGTCGCGCTGGTTGCGGGCGAGCGCGGCATAGACCATTGGCAGCTCGTGGGCGTTGGTGCCGACCGCCTCGACCTCGCGGCGCATGGCGATCAGGCAATTGGAGGTTCCCGAGAACGACTGTCCCAGGCCTTCGACGAGCGCCTGCACGCACCAGTCCTGCCAGAGGAACCCGTGCCGGCGGCGCGTACCGAAATCGGCGATGCGGATGCCATCGAGCTGTTTCAGGCGGAGCACCTTGTCCCAGATCCGCGTCATGGCGCGCGCGTAGAAGACCTGCAGCTCGAACTTGCCCATGCCCTTCAAGACCGTGCGCGAGCGCAATTCCGAGAGGATGGCGAGCGCGGGGATCTCCCACATCGTCACCTCGGGCCAGGCGCCTTCGAAGACGAGGCGGAACTGGCCGTTCGCCGCATCGAGCACATAGGGGGGAAAACGGAAGGCTTCCAGCCAGGCGATGAAGCCAGGCGAGAACATCTGCCGCTTGCCATAGAAGCTGTTGCCGCGCAGCCAGGTCGATTCACCGCGTGACAGGGTGAGCGAGCGGACGTGATCGAGCTGCTCCTTCAATTCCCCGATGTCGATCGCTTCGGCGAGGCGGATCGAAGCGGTACGGTTCTTGATGCCGAAGGCGACGCGAGCGTCGGCATGCCGCTTCAGGATCGATTGCGCCATCAGCAGCTTGTAGAAATCGGTATCCAGCACCGAGCGCACGATCGGATCGATCTTCCAGGTGTGGTTCCAGACCCGGGTGGCGATGTCGATCATCACAAAGGCCTGCTCGTTGGTGGTGCCGTTCCGGCGCCCGACACCCTTGTCCCCTTGCCCTTCGATTGGCAAGACCGAGCCTGCAATCCTGCTGTGGCGCGCGCATGGCAAGGGCGCAACGCGGTTGACAGCGTTGGCCGCTCCGCGCATGAAGGAGGCATGGGGTCCTTCGCGACGACCCCGTGAGGCGACAGCCGAAAGCTCGCGTCCAACACCCCCATCATGGAGGCAGGACGCCCATGCCGGCTCCAACCGAGATCTCCGTCAACCAGCTCGCCCGCCGTGTCAGCTTACCCGATGCGCCGGCAATCGTCGATGTCCGCACCGACGACGACTTCGCCGCCGACCCCCGCGCCATTCCCTGTGCCGTCAGGCGCGACCATCGCCGCGTCGCCGATTGGGCTGGCGCCTATCGGGGGCACGACGTCGTGGTCACCTGCCAGCAGGGCCTGAAGCTCAGCCAAGGGGTCGCTGCCTGGCTGCGGCACGAAGGCATTGCCGCCGAGACGCTCGAAGGCGGCCATCTCGGCTGGCGTAACGGCGGACAGATGCTGGTGCGGCTCGACAAGCTGCCGGCGCGCGATGCGTCAGGGCGCACAGTCTGGGTGACGCGGGCGCGACCCAAGGTCGATCGCATCGCCTGCCCCTGGCTCATTCGCCGCTTCATCGATCCCATGGCCGTCTTCCTGTTCGTCGCGCCCTCCGAAGTCGAAGGCGTCGCCGAGCGCTTCGGCGCTACACCGTTCGACATCGATGGCGTGTTCTGGAGTCACAGGGGGGATCGCTGCAGCTTCGATACGATGCTGGAGGAATTCGGGCTCGACAGCTCCCCACTCGCCCATCTCGCCGCAATCGTGCGGGGTGCCGATACGGCAAGGGCGGATCTCGCGCCCGAGGCGGCGGGGCTGCTCGCGGCTTCCCTCGGGCTCTCACGCATGCACAAGGACGACCTCGTTCAGCTCGAAGCCGGGCTCGCCCTCTACGATGCCTTCTATCGCTGGTGCCGGGATGCGAAAGAGGAAACCCACAACTGGCCCGCACCTGGCAACCGGAGCTGAGGCGTCATGGCGGACGACAGCGCGACGTCGCCCACCTTCCGCGAGGCGCTCGATGTCTGGGCCCGCATCGGCGTGCTCTCGTTCGGCGGCCCGACCGCGCAGATCGCGCTGATGCACCGCATCCTCGTCGACGAGCGCAAATGGTTGACCGAGCAGCAATTTCTGAATGCCTTGAGCTTCTGCATGCTGCTGCCGGGGCCCGAAGCCATGCAGCTCGCGACCTACGCCGGGTGGCGGCTGCATGGCGTCAAGGGCGGACTTGCGGCGGGGCTGCTGTTCGTGGCTCCGGGCGCGGCGATCGTGCTCGCGCTCAGCGTCGTCTATGCGCTGTTCGGCAAGGTGGCATTGATCGAGGCGATCTTCTTCGGCATCAAGGCGGCGGTGCTGGTGATCGTAATCGAGGCTCTGCTCAGGATCGCCAGGCGTGCCTTGAAGCTGCGCGAGCATTGGCTGATCGCCGGCCTGTCGTTCGTCGGCATCTTCTTCTTTGCGGCGCCGTTTCCGCTGATCGTGGCGGCGGCAGCGCTCTACGGGTTCCTCGCGAGCCCGGGAGCTCCCGGAACAGTGAGTGTTGCCATGCCGGCAGCCTCGATCCGCCAGACGCTCGCGACCATCGGCATCTGGCTCGCGATCTGGATGCTGCCGCTGCTGGCGGTCGGTGCACTTGCCGGCCGGGGACATGTGCTGACCGAGCTTTCGATCTTCTTCTCCAAGCTCGCGGTCGTCACTTTCGGCGGCGCCTATGCCGTGCTCGCTTACATGGGCCAGGACGTGGTGCAGCACTATGGCTGGCTCGAGGCCGGGCAGATGATGGATGGGCTCGGGCTTGCCGAGACGACGCCTGGCCCGCTCATCCTCGTCACCGAGTTCGTCGGCTTCCTCGCCGCTTTCCGCCATGGCGGCGAGCCGGCCCTGGCGATGGGGCTTGCCGGGGCGTGCGTCGCGCTGTGGGCGACGTTTGCGCCGTGCTTTCTCTGGATCATGGCGGGCGCGCCCTGGATCGAGTGGATCAACGCGCAGCCACGCCTCAGGGGCGCGCTCGCAGCAATCACGGCGGCCGTCGTCGGGGTCATCCTCAACCTCGCGCTCTGGTTCGCGCTGCATGTCTTCTTCACGCGCGTCGACCTCGTTGCCGCTGGGCCTTTGCAGTTGTGGACGCCGGCGCTGGCAACGCTCGATTGGCGAGTGGTGCTGCTCGCGGCGGTCAGCGCCGGGCTGCTGCTCTGGCGGCACTGGAGCATTCCGGCGGTGCTCGGTGTCGCCGCCGTCCTCGCCATGGCGATCCGGTGGGTGGGGATATGAGGCGCCGGGCCCTTCCTGTTGGGCGTGGGCGTGCTACACGCCCCCCATGCCCCGCTACAAGCTCACCATCGAGTATGACGGCACGCCTTTCGCCGGCTGGCAGATCCAGGCCGAGGGGCGCACGGTGCAGCAGCGGATTGCGCAAGCCCTGACCGCCTTCTGCGGTGAGCAGGCGACCGTACATGGCGCCGGCCGGACCGACGCTGGCGTGCACGCGCTCGGCCAGGTCGCCCATCTCGAGCTGACGCGCGACTGGCCCGAACGGGTCGTGCGCGATGCCCTCAACGCCCATCTGCGCCCAGACCCGATCGCGATCATCGAGGCCCGCCGCGTGCCGGACGATTTCGACGCTCGCTTCAGTGCGTCGGCCCGGCACTATCGCTATCGGATCGCCAATCGCCGTGCGCCGCTGGTGCTCGACCGTGACCGGGCCTGGCAGGTCGCCCGCCCGCTCGACCACGAGGCGATGGGTCGCGCGGCCCGCACGATCCTCGGTCGCCACGATTTCACGACGTACCGGGCGGCGCAGTGCCAGGCGAAGTCGCCGGTGCGGACGCTCGACCAGCTGGAAGTCGTGCGACTGGGCGAGGAGGTGCGCATCCACGCGAGCGCGCGCTCGTTCCTGCACAATCAGGTGCGCTCGCTCGCGGGCTCGCTGAAGCTCGTGGGCGAAGGGCGTTGGGCGGAAGACGAGCTTCGCAGCGCGCTCGATGCGCGCGACCGCAGCCGGTGCGGGGCGCTGGCGCCGCCGTGCGGGCTTTATCTGGTGAGCGTCGATTATGCCCGGGAAACGTAGGCTGGCGCTGAGAGCTGCGCTCGCGCAGATCGAAGCCCAGCGACACCGCTGCTGGGCTTCGCCCGGTCATGGACCGGTCTCAGCCCAGCCTACGTGACCAATGCCATCCGGGCTCAAGCCTTCTTGGGCGGCGGGGCCGGCAGCGGGATGTAGCCGTCGAGCCCTTCGACCCGCCGCATCCACTTGCGCACGGGAAGATAGCTGTCGAGCGCAATGCCGCCCTGCGGCGCCATTGCCACGTAGGGATAGACGGCGATATCGGCGACCGAAGGCTTGCCGGCGACCAGCCATTCGTCATTTTCCAGGCGCGACTTCAACAGATCGAGCACCTTGCGGCCGGTCGGCTCGTGCTGCGAGGCATCGCCCTGGCGGATGCCGAGCCGGATCGCACGCGTGAGCGCCAGCCCGTGGAACACCTCGTTGGTCGAGAGCGAGAGCCATTGCTGCACCTTGCCGATGCCTTTGGGGCTTTTGGGGTACCATTTGCCCTGACCGTACTTGGCGCCGAGATAGGCCAGGATCGCCGCGCTGTCGCGGATCAGCACGCCGTTGTCGTCGAGCGCTGGCACCGAGCCGAGCGGATTGATCTCGAGGTAGTCGGGCGCCTTGTGCGCGCCGCCCGCGAGATCCATCGGCACCTTCTCATACTTGAGGCCGAGCAGCGAGAGCATCAGCCTCGCCTTGTAGCAATTGCCCGAACGTTCGAGATCATAGAGCTTCAACATGGCGGGTCTCCGCAGCCGACTGGGGAAGACCATTCAACGCCGCGGCGCGGATCGTGTCCAGAGGCACGATCGGGTTGGTGGCATACGTCGCCCGCAAACCAGCTTCGCCGATTCCGCCTTCCCAGTGTTGGCGTTTCGGGTCCAATCTAGAGCCCGAGCACCAGCAACGAGGAGACCGCCCATGCCATCCCCCCATGCATCCATCCCAGTCGCAGTCATCGGCAATGGTATCATCGGGCATGGAGTCGCCGAAGTCTTCGCGAGTGCCGGGCATCGCGTGACGATGATCGGTCGCAATCCGGCGAGCCTCGAGAAGGCGATGGCCA
This sequence comes from Hyphomicrobiaceae bacterium, assembly GCA_031403055.1. Classification (GTDB taxonomy): domain Bacteria; phylum Pseudomonadota; class Alphaproteobacteria; order Rhizobiales; family Hyphomicrobiaceae; genus JANNSW01. The sequence goes on from JANNSW010000257.1 coordinate 7,950, forward strand.
ACATCAGGGCCAGCCGGCAGGAATTCGCGGCGAACGGGCTGATCGCCTCGACCGAGATCGACGCAACGCTCGCCCGGATCACGCCCACCACCCGGCTGGCGGATGCGGCCTCGGCCGGCTTCGTCTGCGAGGCGGTGACGGAGGATCTTCCACTCAAGCTCGGGATCTTCGAGGAGCTCGACAAGCTCTGCAAACCCGAGACGATTCTGGCCTCCTCCTCGGGCCAGCCGGCAAGCGCGCTTGTTGCCCGCGTGAAAAACCGTGCGCGTGTGATCGCCACGCATTTCTGGTATCCCCCGCAATTGATCCCCCTCGTCGAGGTTTGCGCCGGACCGGAAACCTCGCCCGCCATCCTCGAGCGCACGCTCTCCATTGTCCGTGGCGCCGGCAAGGAGCCCGTCGTCATCGACAAGGAGGTGCCGGGCTTCATCGGCAACCGCATCCAGTTCGCGGCCCTGCGCGAAGCCTGGTCGCTGTGGGCCTCGGGCGTCGCCTCGGCGGAGGCGATCGACGCGGTCGTGCGCAATTCCATCGGCCGGCGCCTCGGTGTCACCGGCCCGATCGAGTCGGCCGATGTCGGCGGGCTCGACACCATGGTCGCCTTCGGCAAATTCCTGATGCCCCACCTCGACCGGGATGCCCTCCCGGCCCAGCAGGTCGCCGCCCTGGCCGAAGCCGGCCACCGTGGCTACTCGACAGGAGCTGGGGTCTACGACTGGGGCAGGCGTGACGGCGCAGCCCTACTGAAGGAGCGCCGGGCGGAGCTGTTCCGCTGGCTCGCCGTCGACAAGGCAAGGGCACGGTCATGATGAGCATGGGCGCGAACGGATCGGGCACCACGCGGCGCGCGGCTGACTACCAAGAGACGCCCTATTGGTGGCGGGCGGCGCCGCGCCCCGTGCTGCCCCAGGGCGAATTGCCGGGCAAGATCGACGTTGCCATCGTCGGGGCGGGGATGACCGGCCTCAACGCCGCGATCGAACTTGCCCGCGCCGGCCGGTCCGTCATCGTCCTGGAAGCAGGCACGTCGGTCGAGGGTGCGAGCTCGCGCAACGCCGGCTATGTGGGGCGGACGCTCAAGCACTCGTTCACCTCGATCGAGAAGCGGCGCGGTCTCGACTATGCCAGACGCGTCTACGGCGAGATGCAGGCCGCCTACGACACCGTGTTCGAGGTCGTCGAGCGGGAAGCGATCGCATGTCATCTGCGCCGGGTCGGCCGGCTGGTGCTGCTGCACTCGCAGGCCCAGGCCGCCGATCTGCGCACCGAGCTCGCGGCCAGGGAGAAGCACTTCGGCTTTCCCTTCGAGATGCTCGACCGCAAGCGGCTCGACCAGGAGTTCGCCGGCCCGCGCTACGTGGCCGGAGCCCTGATGCCCGACCTCGCCTCGTTCCATCCCGGGCTCTATCACCTGGGGTTGCTCGCGGCAGCAGCCAAGGCAGGCGCTTCGATCGTGGGCAACACGCGCGTGCTCGCCCTGGAGCCGAGCCCCGCCGGTATCGGCGTCAACACCAGCCGCGGCCGCCTGCTCGCGCGCGACGTGCTGGTCGCGACCAATGGCTATACCGACGGCGCCTATGGCTATGTGCGCCGGCGGGTGGTGCCGTTCGACGCCTGGATGATCGCGACGGAGGAGTTGGCGCGCAGCACGATCGACAGGCTCATCCCCAACGACCGCACCTGCCTCGAGGATGTGCACAACATCTTCTTCATCCGGCGTGCGCCCGACAGCAACCGCATCCTGTTCGGCGGCCGCACCGGCAGCCGCGATCCCGGCGTTACGGCCATGGCGGCGCGGCTCGCCGGCGACCTCGAGCGGATGCTGCCGGGCCTGGCGGGCGTGAAGCTGTCGAATGCCTGGACCGGGCGCTGCGCCGGCACTTTCGATCTGATGCCGCACATGGGAAGGCGCGATGGCATTCACTTCGCGCTCGGCTATTGTTTTGCCGGCATCCCGATGGGAACCTATCTCGGGCGCAAGTGCGCGGCATCGATCCTCGGGCGCGCGGAGGCGGCACGAACGGTGTTCTCCGAGCTCGCCTTCCCG
>JANNSW010000258.1:0-4263 GCA_031403055.1 Hyphomicrobiaceae bacterium
GGCACGCCTCCGGCACGACGGCGGCGATCCGGGATCCAGGGGCCAATGGCAAGGCCGTTCCGCGGAACTCCTGGACCCCGGCTCGACCTTTGGCCGGCCGGGGAAGCGGGTACTTTTTGATTGTGCCAGAACACTAGCCGCTGATGTCGAGCACGATCTTGCCGGCAAGGCCGCCTGCCTCGAGCCGGCGGTGGGCGCTGGCAGCCTCCGCCAACGGAAAGGCCGCCTCGATTCGCACCTCGAGGTCCCCGCGCGCGAGCCATGCGACCGCCTGGCGGATGATGCCAGCCTGTCGGTAAAGCTGCGGGGTCAGCCGACGCCACATCGGCGTCAGCATCATCACATTGTGGATGCTGAGATTGGAATTGTAGGCGGTCATGGCGGCATCGTCGGCGGGCGTGCCCATCAAGGTGACGACCCGGCCATAGGGCGCCATCGCAGCGAAAGTCGCGACCATCACGCCACCACCCACATTGTCGAGGGCAACGTCGAGCCCCGCTCCCCCGCTCCAGTCGCGGCAGGCTGTGACGAAATCCTCCGAGCGGTAGTCGATGGCGCACTCGGCGCCGAGCGCGGTCACCAAAGCCGCCTTTTCCGCACTGCTGACGGTTGCCGCGATCCGGGCGCCGCGTAGCTTGGCGAGCTGCACCGCCATCTGGCCGGTGCCGCCGGCGCCACCATGGATCAGCACGCGCTCGCCAGCGGCGAGGCGCGCCCGCTCGTAGAGTGCCTCATAGGCGGTGATCACCGTCAGCGGCAGCGCGGCGGCCTCGCGCCAACCGATGCCCTCGGGGAGCTTTGCCAGCTGGCGCTCGTCGACCACGGCGAACTCGGCATAGGTACCCGGCTCGCCGCCGATGCCTCCATTGCAGAAGCACACACGGTCGCCGGCCGCGACCGCTGTCACGTCTCCCCCGATCACTTCGACGACGCCAGCGCCATCATGCCCCAGCACGCAAGGACCATCCGACTTCAGGTAGGTGCCGGCGCCGCGGAAGTAGGCGTCGGCCGGATTGAGCCCAGCCGCCCGCAACCGCACCAGCACGTCGTGCGGGCCGCGTGGCCAGCCGAGCGGGATCTCGCGAAGCTGAAGCACGTCCGGGCCGCCCAATGCGGTCAAGACGACCGCGCGCATCACTGTCATCGGTCTGCCGTCTCCCGAATGTGTCGTCTCGGTGGAGTCCTAGTGTGGTGTCTCGCAAATGCCATCCAGCATCCGCGGCTGGCTCGGTGATGGCATTTGCGAGGCGAAACCACACTAGAATCATAGAAATGCTAGTGTCCTTTCATCTCCGAAATACGCTTCAGAGGACACTGCAAGGTTGAGCGTATTTCGGAGACAGGACACTAGAGGCCCCCGGCCCGGATCGCAACGTCGCCCTGCATTGCGGCTGGCGACGTTGACGTTGCCGCACGCCAATGCCACGCTCGCCGCACCAATCCGCGAGGTCGCTATGAGCACTGTGAAATCGCCGCCACAACACGGCTTCCCGCCCTCCGAGCTCCACGCCCGCCACGAGCGTGCCCGCATCGCGATGACGACCGCCAAGCTCGATGCATTGGTCGTCACCACGCCGCAGAACATCCGCTACTTCTCCGGCTTCGAGACCCAGTTCTGGGAGAGCCCGACGCGACCCTGGTATCTGATCGTGCCACGCCAAGGGGATGTGATCGCGGTCTGGCCCGAGGTCGGCAAGCCCGCACTGCTGGCCTCGACACCCGTCAAGGATGTGCGCTCCTGGTCGGCGCCGGCACCCGCCGATGACGGCGTCTCGCTGATGGCCAAGACCTTGAAAGGCCTGGCGCGCAAATCCGGTCGCATCGGCTGGGAGCTCGGGCGCGAGATGCTGGTGCGCGCGCCGCGTATCGACGTGGACGCGATGGCCAAGGCGTCAGGCCTCGAGTTCGCCGACGGCTCGCCCACGATCTGGGGCTTGCGGATGGTCAAGTCAGAGGCCGAGATCGCGCGCATCGGCGTTGCGTGCCGCATCGCGAGTGAGGCCTATGACGATGTGCCCAAGCTCGTCTCGCGCTCTGACACAACGCGTACCGCCGAGCGCAAGCTGCGGACCCGGCTGATGGAGAAGGGCGCCGACCACGTGCCCTTCATCGCAACCGCCATCGGCGCGGGTGGGTACGCCCAGATCATCGCCGGGCCGGGCGATGCCGCCATGAAGGAGGGCGACGTGCTCTTCTTCGACGTCGGCTGCACCTATGACGGCTATTTCTGCGACTTCGACCGCAATTTCGCCGTAGGCAAGATCTCGGATGCCGCAAGACGCGCCCACGCGGCCTGCTGGCAGGCGACCGAGGCCGGCATCGCCGCCGCCCGTCCCGGCGTGCGCTTTGCCGACGTGTTCGCCGCCATGGCGAAAGTGGTGACCGACGCGGGCTCGATCGGTAACAATGTCGGCCGCATGGGCCATGGGCTGGGCCTGCACCTGACCGAGCCGCCCTCCTTCATGGCCGGCGCGCCCGATGTCCTCGCGCAAAACATGGTCGTCACCATCGAGCCCGCGATCGAGTACGCACCCGGCAAGATGCTCGTGCACGAGGAGAACATCGTCATCCGCGACGGCGCGCCCGAGGTCCTGACGAAGCGCGCGCCGAGGGAGATGGCGGTGATCGGTGGATAGATACGAGGACAGGTGTCAGGCACCCTCGCCGGCCCATCTGGCGCGATCTCGACGGCAAGGCTGAGCGCCACGTACCGGCAATGCTCCCGAGGTTGGGGATAAGCCGCGTGCGAAAACGCCAACCTCATGCTATACTTTACCGATGACCAGAACCGAAGCCATCGCCACCATCAATGCTCAACTCGCCTGCTTCGATGACGAGCGCATCATGACCGTAGCCGAAATCGTGCAGGACATGTCCGTGCCGGTTGCCGTGCCGCTCCGGCTCAGCGCCGAGGAGCTTGCCGGCATCGAGCAGTCCAAGGAAGACTTCAAGGCCGGCCGCACCTACTCAGTTGATGAAGCCCGCGCAATCTCCGATGCCTTCCTGCTGTCCCTCAAAACGAAATACCCCGCCGCGCCATGAGACGCTCCCGCGTCTCCAAGACGTTCCTCGACCAGCTCAACACCTTGCTCGAGCAAGGCTACCCGCGTTTCGGCCAGCGCGTCGTTACCGCCAAACGGCAACGGGTATTCGACCTCATCAGTCATCGCCTTGTCCTGTTCCCGGAAAGGCGCCCTGATCCCGACCTCGACTTGTGTGTTGTTCCCGTCTCCGGCACTCCATTTGTCCTCGTCTACGACTTTGACGATGATGAGCTGCGGGTGCATTTCATCCTGCACGGACATGCCGATCGCAGCCTCCTCGATCCGGCGTCGGCCGAGTGGTGATCCACATCCGCGCCGTGCAGCGCGGCCCAATCAACGCGCGCGCAAGGATGCTCGCCACGCGCCACGACAGCTGAAGGACCAACGACAGTGCTCATCATCTCCGAGCCGCAGATCGATGCCGCCATGGATTGGACCTCGCTCGTCCAGCACCTGGAGGCCTGCCATCGCCTGGCCAAGCCGACACTCGACGACATGCTGTTGCGCCAGGGGCCGAACTCGATGCTGGTGCGGGCCGCCTGGATCGATGGGCTCGGCCAGGCGATCAAGGCGATGACCGTCTTTCCCGGCAACACGGCGCTGCCGACCATTCAGGGTCAGGTGATCATCTACGACAAGGATGATGGGCGGGTGCTCGCCTCGATCAACGGGGCGGGCGAGACGCGCTGGAAGACGGCGGGCGATTCGGCGCTGGGCTCCAAGCTGCTCTCGCGCGAGGATAGCCGCACGCTGGTGATGGTGGGCGCCGGCACCATGGCCGAGCCGCTCGTGCGCGCCCATGTCGCCGTCAGGCCCGGCCTCGAGCGGATCGTGCTGTGGAATCGCTCGCCGCCGCGGGCGGAGGGCCTGCAGCGTCGCCTTGGCGATCTGGGGCGGCGTGTCGAGATCGAGACGGATCTCTCGACCGCGCTCGGCCGGGCCGACATCGTCGTTGCCGCCACGATGGCGATCGAGCCGTTCATCAGAGGCGCCTGGCTGAAGCCGGGCACTCATCTGGATCTGATCGGCGCCTACCGGCCCGACATGCGCGAGGTGGATGACGACGCCATCCGCCGCGCCCGCCTGTTCGTCGATTATCGCGGCACCACGATCCGCCATATCGGCGAGTTGATGATCCCGATTGCGACTGGCGTCATCGAGGAAAGCGACGTGCTCGGCGACCTCTACGATCTCTGCACGGGCGCTTCCGGCCGCCACG
>JANNSW010000259.1:0-4274 GCA_031403055.1 Hyphomicrobiaceae bacterium
GTGCGGGTGCCGCTCGGGGGCAAGCATCCGCTCATGAGCACGCACAATGCGGTGATGAGCTTGGGCGCGGGCGTCTATCTGGAGGTCATCGCGATCGACCCGGACGCAGGGCCGCCCGCCTCGCCACGCTGGTTCGCGCTCGACGATCCCTCGATGCGCGATCGGCTGGTGGCGAAGGGGCCGATGCTGGCGGCGTGGATCGTGCGCACGAGCGACATCGCCGCGACCAGGACCGCCGCTCGGGCCGACATCGGCGAGATCCGCAACATGTCACGGGGCGACCTGCGCTGGAAGATCGGCGTGCGCCCCGACGGCTCCATGCCGATGGCAGGGCTCCACCCGATCTGCATCGAATGGCCGCCGGGCCCGCACGTCTCGACACGCATGCAGGATCCGGGCTTTCGCTTTGCCGGCCTGTCGCTGCGATCCGGCGCGCCCGAGGAGCTGCGCACGGCGCTCGCCGCGATCGGTGCCGACAAGCTCGCCGAGGTGATGCCGATGAGACGCGGCGCGCCCCAGCTCGAAGCGCGCATCCGCCGCCCCGACGGCAGCACGGCGACGCTCGAAGGCGACATCGTGGGCTCCCACAGCGACCGCTGCAAGGGCTAGTGTGGTGTCTCGCAAATGCCATCCAGCGTCCGCGGCGGGCTCGGAGATGGCATTTGCGAGGCGAAACCACACTAGAATCATAGAGCTGCTAGTGTCCTTTCATCTCCGAAACACGCTTCAGAGGACACTGCGAGGATGAGCGTGTTTCGGAGACAGGACACTAGCGCGATGCAACGCCTCGACCCCGTCGATGTCCTGATTGTCGGCTCCGGCATGGGCGGGGCGGCATTCGCCTGGCGGCTTGCGCAGAAGTCCAAGGGGCTCCGCATTCTATGCCTGGAGCGCGGTGGTTGGGCCGATCGGGCTCAATTCCCGCTTTTGCGTTCCGATTGGCAGAGCGTGGCGCTCGGCCCTTGGGCGACCTCACCCAACCTCCGTCTTGCGGCCGGCGGCAATCCGCTGTCGGCTGATTACCCAATCGACGACGGCGCCTCGCCCGTGAAGCCGCTGCTCTGGTGCGGGGTCGGCGGCTCGACCATCACCTGGAACGCGCATTTCCCGCGGCTACGCCCTTCCGACTTTCGCACGCGATCGCTCGACAGCGTCGCCGACGACTGGCCGTTTGGCTATGACGACCTCGCGCCCTGGTATGATCTGAACGACCGGATGATGGGCGTCTCGGGTCTCGCTGGCGATCCAGCGAACCCCGAACGGCCGGCACGCGAGCATCCCCCGCTCCCTTTCGGGCGTGCGGGCCGGCGGGCGGCGGACGCCTTCAATGACCTCGGCTGGCATTGGTGGCCGGTCGACGCGGCGATCCTGACCCGTCCGCGCGAGGGCCGCGGCGCCTGCACGCAATGCGGCCCCTGCCAGCTCGGTTGCATTCCCTGCGCCAAGGCCTCGAGCGATGTGACCTATTGGCCAGAGGCGATCGCGGCGGGTGTCGAGCTGCGTACCCAATCGACTGTCACCCAGGTCGTCGTCGAGGCCGGCCGTGCGACAGGCGTCGTCTATAGTGGCGGCGATGGCCGCGAGGTCTTCCAGCCCGCTGCCCACGTCGTGGTCTGTGCCAACGGCATCGGCACCCCGCGGCTCCTGCTGGCTTCCGGGCTCGCACGCGGACCGGAAGATCCGCTCGGCAAGAACCTGATGTTCCACCCGGTCGCCTATGTGCGCGGCATCTTTGCCGACGCGCTCGATGGCCCGGCCGGCCCCGTCGGTTGCATGCTCGCGAGCCACGAGTTCGCCGAGACCGATCGCGACCGCGGGTTCGTGCGCGGCGTGCAATTCCAGGTCGGGCGCGAGAACGGGCTGCTCGCCCAGGCCGCACGCCTCAGCCCCAATTGGGGAGCATCGGCCCAGGCTGCCGTTGCCGAGGAGTTTCGGCATTCGCTGCCTTTTCTGATCATGACCGAGGACCTGCCCGAAGCCACCAATCGCGTCCGCATCGGGGAAAGGCTCGCCGCCGATGGGTTGCCGGATGTGGCCATCGACTATCGCGTGTCGCGGAACACGGCGGCGATGCTCGATTTCGGGATCGCGCGGGCAGCGGAGTTTTTCCAAGCAGCTGGCGCCGTGCGGACGGTTGAGGCACGGCTGCCGCCCTATACCGGTTGGCATTTGTTGGGCACGGCACGGATGGGGAGCGATCCTGCAACCAGCGTGGTCGATGGACGTGGCCGCATGCATGCGGCGGCAAACATCACGATCTGCGACGGCTCGGTGATGCCGACGGTCGGCTGCGTCAACCCGACCTCGACGATCGGGGCACTGGCCCTCAAATTCGCGGATGCGCTGGCGCGGGAGATCGGCTGATGCACGAAAGCCTCGCCGACGCGCTCATTCCCGGTGGCCCGTTGCCCAACGGCGTCGTGGCGCCCGCCGGTAGCACGACGCCGGTACCGGCCCGCCTCACCGCACTGCTCGCGATGCCGGACATGGCCGCCCTCGCCGCCGAGCTCGAAGGCCTCGGTGACATTGCCGGCGTCGAGTGCCGTCACCCCAAGGCCTTCGCCCGCCTGGTCACAGAGGCCCTCGCCGCCTATTACGAGGTACCCCAGGTGCTCGCCGCCTTCGGCTGGCCCGCCACCCCACCCCATCCAGCCGGCTACCCGCTCGAGCCGTTCGATCCCGCTCTCCTCGATCCAGTCCGGCGGCGGGAGGCATTCTGGCGGAGGTGACCGGGGACTGATGGGTTGCGGCCACTCTTTATTTGGCAAGGACTTCGCTTTCGAATAGACTTTGCACCAAAATTATGTCGTTGCGTGCCGGGGGCGACGCATGTCGCGCATCTTCATCTCGCATTCGAGCGCGGACAATGCGGCGGCCATTGCGCTGCGTGACTTTCTCGTGGATGAGGGCTGGGGCGACCTGTTCCTCGATCTCGACCCGGAGCGCGGCATTGCGGCTGGCGAGCGCTGGGAGCGGGCGCTGAACGAAGCGGCACGGCGCTGCGAGGCGGTCGTCTTCCTCATCAGCAAGGCCTGGCTCGCGTCGCGCTGGTGCACCAACGAGCTCAACCTCGCGCGCCGGCTCAACAAGCGACTGTTCGGCGTGCTGATCGAGGAAGGCCTCACCGTCGCCGATCTGCCATCCGACGTCACCAGCACCTGGCAACTGGTCAACCTCGCTGCCGGCCGCGACCACAAGCAATATCGCATCACACTGCCGATCACGGGCGAGGAAGTGCACGTCACCTTCTCGCTTGAGGGGCTGAGCCGCCTGAAGAACGGCTTGATGCGGGCGGGTCTTGCGGCAAGCTATTTCGACTGGCCACCTGAGCACGATGCCATCCGCGCACCCTATCGGGGCCTGAGGCCGCTCGAAGCCGACGACGCCGGAATCTTCTTTGGCCGCGAAGGGCCCGTGGTGGAGGCGATTGATCGGCTGCGAGGTCTGCGGGATGCGGCGCCACCTCGGCTGATGGTGATCCTGGGAGCGTCCGGCGCCGGCAAGTCGTCGTTCCTGCGAGCTGGCGTGCTGCCGAGGCTGAGGCGCAATAACGAGCAGTTCCTGGCCTTGCCGGTCATCCGGCCGGAGCGTGCAGCCCTCACCGGCGAGACGGGGCTGCTGCGTGCCTTGCAAGGGGCCCACGAGGCTGCCGGGCTGAAGACGCCGCGTGCGGAGTTGCGGGCCGCGATCGAGGGCGGCGCCGGCAAGCTCAGGCCGCTGTTGCAGACGCTGGTCGAGAGCGTGGCGCTGGAAGGCCAGGTCAAGCCCCCAGCGCTGGTGATCTCGATCGACCAGGGCGAGGAGCTGTTCCTGGCCGAAGCGCTCGATGAGGCAAAACCCTTCCTCGCCTTGCTGCGTGACCTGCTCGCCGCTGACGGCCCAACCATCATTGCGCTGTTCACGATCCGGTCGGACAACTACGAGCGGCTGCAGACGGCGCCCGAGCTGGAGGGCGTGCACCAACAGATGCTCAACCTTCCGCCGATGCCGAGGGGCGCCTACGCCGAGGTGATCAAAGGGCCGATCAAGCGCTTGGATGGCACCGGCCGTGCGCTCAAGCTCGACGACGGGCTGGTCGACGCGCTGTTGGCCGACATCGAGGCAGGTGGTGGCAAGGACGCGTTGCCGCTGCTCGCCTTCACGCTGGAGCGGCTCTACGAGGAGTACCACGCGGGCGGCCAGTTGAAAGTCGAGCACTACGACCAGCTCGGCCGGGTCAAGGGCTCGATCGAGGCGGCGGTCGAGCGGGCCTTCAAGGCGGCGGACAAGGACCC
>JANNSW010000260.1:0-5958 GCA_031403055.1 Hyphomicrobiaceae bacterium
CGCCAGCAATCTGATGCGTGCCAAGGTCGATAAGAAATCCATGCGCGTGAAGCGCCGCCTCGCCGCCTGGGACGACGCCTACCTCGAAAGCATCGTCACCGGCGTAGGGTAACTTCGTTCATGCGATTCCCCTGTCTTCGAATGCAGGTTTGGGAAATCGTTCGCCAAACTATTGCAGCACTGGCTTCTTCGATCCATCAAATGATCTGGAAATCGGCGTTAGCAGGCCGCTGAAAAACTCGCCACTCGACGTGGTCTGGCGAATATGATTCCGTTCGGTCTCCACGTCGAGGGGGCGGCATGCGCGGATCGGATCAGCAGAACGGCTCGTTGTTCAGCTACGTGAACCTCGATGAGCGGGTGCCGGCGCGACATCCGCTGCGCAAGATCAAGGCCGTGGTCGATCCCGCGCTGGCCAGTCTGGACGCCGATTTCAGCCAACTGTACGCGGGTGACGGCCGCCCATCGATTGCGCCGGAACGCCTGCTGCGTGCGGCGTTGATCCAGATCTTGTTCTCGATCCGCTCCGAGCGCCAGTTGATGGAACAGCTGCAGTACAATCTTCTGTTCCGCTGGTTCGTCGGGCTCGGCATCGATGAGCCCGTGTGGGTGCCGACGGTGTTCTCCAAGAACCGCGACCGGCTGCTGACCACCGATATCGCGCGCAAGCTGATGGCGGCGATCCTGGCGCATGAGAAGGTTGCGCCACTGCTGTCGGACGATCATTTCTCCGTCGACGGCACGCTGGTCGAAGCCTGGGCGTCGTTCAAGAGTTTCAGACCAAAGCAGCCCGAAGCCAGTGCGGAGCCGCCCGATCGACCGCGCCCGCCGCCAACCGCACCGCCGGGGGCGGCACATGCAGAAAATGCAAGCAGCACAGGCTCAACTGAAACAACCGGCGGCGACGACAAGATGACCGACACGACCAGATCGACCGCGCCGCACGCTGCCGTTGGCCGCAATGTCGAGCGCGATTTTCGCGGCCACGCCTGGTCGAATGCGACACACGCCTCGATCACCGACCCGGATGCGCGGCTGTTCCGCAAGGGCCGAGGCAAGCCAGCGCAGCTCTGCTTCATGGGGCACGCGTTGATGGAGAACCGGACCGGCTTCGTGGTCGAAGCCGAGATGACACACGCCGACGGCTACGGCGAACGATCTGCGGCGATCGCGATGCTTCACGCGCACGATCCGGGCTCGACCCGGCGCCTCACGCTCGGCGCCGACAAGGGTTACGACGATGCGGGCTTTGTCGCCGACCTGAAGACCATGTGCGTGACGCCGCTGACCGCTAGAGTCTTTCCGGATTAAGTAGAACTGTATCCGCTGTTGCGGAGGTAGTTTGCGCATTCGTTGGGTTGGAAATGTTTGAGCAGCGTACCGATCCCCTTCCAGACGGCTTCGACACTCCTGGCTTCGACTTTTCGCAGCAGGGTTTTGAGCTTTGCGAGGACCTGTTCGATTGGGTTGAGATCGGGCGAATCGGGCGGCAGGAACAACAGGCGCGCACCGGCCGCGCGGATCAGCTGCCTGACCTTGTTGCTCTTGTGTGAGCCGAGGTTGTCCATGACGACGATGTCGCCGGCCAACGTGCCGGAGCCAGCGATGCCGGGAGGTCGTGTGAAGGCTTCCGGACACCGGCCCCAGTGTGCGAGGATAGCCTTGCCATGGGCCGGTATCCGGAACCCTTCACAGCACAGACATTGGTTTGCCTCGCCGCCCCGCTGGTCTAAGGTCCGGCTGGGACAGACGAATGGGCACCGCCGATGACCGCGCCGACGCCGGCTCGCATTTTCATTTCCTATGCCACAAGGGATGGCGCCGAGGCGGCAGCGAAGTTGCGCCTCGATCTCGAAGCCCAGGGCTTCTCGATTTGGCAGGACATCGTCGCCCTGCAGGGTAATACCGATTGGTGGTCGCAGATCGAGAACGCGCTGCGGTCCAAGGAGCTGCAGCACTTCATTCTGGTGGTGACGCCGGGCGCGCTAGAGAGCCCCGTCGTGCGCCGCGAAATCAGGCTCGCGAGGCAGGAGGGCAAGACCGTCTCGCCGGTCCGCGGTCCCAGCATCGAAAACATGGCGGCAATTCCGCGCTGGCTCGGCAATCTCTACGACCTCGACGTTGCCGAGCGGCGCACCAACCTACTGCGTGTACTGGAGTCGCCGGGCACCGCCAAGCGCGTCCCGATGATGGCGCCGGAGCCGCCCTTCGACTTCGTCGCCCGCCCGGTCGAGTTCGATGCGCTGAAGAAGCTGCTCCTTGACCCCATGGGTGACGCCGTCGCCATCACGGCCGCGCTGCGCGGTGCTGGCGGCTACGGCAAGACCACGCTCGCCAAGGCGCTAGCGCACGATTCCGATATCCAGGACGCCTATTTCGACGGCGTGCTGTGGGTTGAACTCGGCGAGCAGGGCGGCGGGCGCATGCTCTCGCTGATCGCCGATCTCGTCGCGCTCGTCACCGGCGAAGCGCGCACGATGACCACCATCGAGGCGGCGCGAACCGCGCTGGCAGAGGCGCTCGGCGACCGCCGTATCCTGCTTGTCGTCGACGACGTCTGGCAGAAGCACTACCTCGATCCGTTCCTGCAGGGCGGCAAGAACACGACGCGGCTTGTGACAACTCGCTTCGACAAAGAACTGCCGGAGACGGCCGTTCGCCAAGCGGTCGACGCCATGCGGGCCGATGAGGCGCTGCGGCTCATGGCCTGGGGCCTGCCGGACGACCAGGCGACACCGCTCGCGGCCGAACTCGGAGACCTCGCGCAAAGGCTGTACGATTGGGCGCAACTGTTGAAGCTAGCCAACGGCTTCCTGCGCGACCGGGTCGGCAAGTTTAATCAACCCCTGGGAAGAGCCATCGACGAGGCCAAGGCGCGGCTCGCCGCGAAGGGGCTTCCCGCGTTCGATGATCCCAAGGCAAAGGGGCACGAGGGGCGGCACAAGTCGGTGGCGGCCGCGATTGGCATCAACCTCGACCTGCTCAACGAGGACAAACGCGCGAAGTTCGGCCAATTCGGCATCTTCCCCGAGGATGCGGACATTCCCATCGGCATCGTGGCGCGGCTGTGGGCGCCGGCCGGAGAGTCGGCGGACCACTTCGCGACCCTCGACCTGCTGACCGAACTCTACGACCTGTCGCTCCTGCTCAGCTTCGATCTCGACCACCGCACGATCCGCTTTCACGACACGACCCGCCATTACCTTCAGCACACAGCGGGTAAAACGGGGCTCTCCGCCCAGCACAGGCGACTGGTCGAGGCGATAGGCGACATGGGCGGGGCGAGCGATACTTCGCCTGCGGACACCGAGTATTTCTATCGCTTTCTGCCTTACCACCTCGCCGGAGCTGGCGACCGCGCGAAACTCGACGCATTGCTGCTCGATCCAGGCTGGCTGCAAGCCAAGCTCGTCGCGACCGCGAGCCCGCAAGCGCTGGTCGCCGACTACGATCAGCATGGGCAGGGCCACATGCAGAATTACATCGGGCGAACGTTGCGGTTGACGACTGGCATTCTCTCGCGGAACAATTGCCAGCTGATGCCCCAGCTTCTCGGCCGCCTCATGGCGTATGCCGATCCGGCTGCTCCAGCGTTTCTCAAGTCTGCCCGGCGGCTCGTCAGAGCGCCTGCTCTGCTGCCCACGCTGCCTAGTCTCACGCCGCCGGGCGCCCAGATCGCCCGACTCGAAGGCCACACGGGTTCCGTCGGTGTGCTGGCTGTGCTGCCCGACGGCAGGCTGGCGTCGGGCTCGGACGACAACACGATCCGGCTGTGGGACCCGGCCACTACCTTCGAACTCGCCCGATTGGAGGGCCACACACACCGTGTTACTGCTCTGGCCGTGCTAATTGATGGCCGGTTGGCCTCGTGCTCGATTGATCGCACTATCCGGCTGTGGGACGTATCTGGTGAGAGCGCGGCGGCGGGCGCTGAGACCGCCTGCATTAAATGCTACAGCTCCATCTATGCGCTCGCAGTGCTGCCCGACGGCCGGCTGGCCTCGGGCTCGGACGACGGCGATATCCAGTTGTGGGACCCCAAATCTGGCGCCGCAACCGCACTCATCTCTGTCTCGACGGAGGCTGTCCACGCGCTGGCGGTGCTGCACGACGGCTGGCTGGCCGCCGCCTCCGTTTTCGACAGCATATGCTTGTGGGACCCAGGATCCATGTCTGGTGCAAGCCGGAGCGCGGGCGCCAAGCCCAACTACATCAACGGCAGCGCAGCAGGCAACTGTTCCTGGGTCAGGGCGCTGGCAGTGCTAGCGGACGGTCGGCTGGCCTCAGGATTGCATGACGGCACGATCTTGCTGCGCGCGCCCGGATCGGGCGCCTTCATCAGCGCCCTCCAATCCACCATGAAGGACGTCACAGCTCTGGCGGCGCTGCCCGACGGTCGGCTGGCATCCAGCTCAAGCGACGGCAGCATCCGACTGTGGGACCCCGGATCGACGTCCGGGGAAAGCCCGGCGTCGGGCCCCAATGTGGTTTGGACCGCGGGCCGCGCTGGCCCTGTCCGGGCGCTTGCCGCATTGCCCAACGGTCGGCTGGCATCTAGCTCAAGTGACGGCAACATCCGGCTATGGGACCCCGGAGCGGAGTTCGGGGCAAGCCCAGTGACGAGCGCTGAGATCGTTTACGTCAAAGGCCACGCCGGTCCCGTCACGGCGCTTGCCGTGCTGCCCGACGGTCGGCCGGTTTCAGGCTCGGGTGACTGCACGATACGGGTGTGGGACCAGGGAGCGATGTCCAGCGTCTGCGTGGCGGCGCGCAACGAGAAGAATAATCAAAGGTTAGGGGTCACTGCGCTGGCAGTGCTGCACGACGGTCGAATCGCCTCTAGTTGGAGCGACGGCACCATCAAGCTGTCGGACCCCGGTTCGGGAGCCACGATTGCCGCCTTTATGGAGGGCATCTCTTGGCGTCACGCAATGGCGGTACTTCCCGATGGCCGGCTGGCATTGGGCTCAGATGAAGGAACGGTTCGTCTATACCACCCGGGGTTTCTGTACCAAGTAAGCACGATGTGGCGCGCCGAGACCGCCCGGCTCGATGGCCACCGACGCCCGGTCAGGGCGTTGGTAGCGCTGCCCGATGGCCGGCTGGCGTCGGGCTCGGACGACAACACGATCCGGCTGTGGGATCTTGACACGTGCGTCGAGACCACCCGGCTCGAAGGCCACACTGGAGGGGTCTACGCACTGACTCTGCTATCCGACGGGCGGATGGCATCCGGCTCGGACGACAAGACGATCCGGTTGTGGTACTTGGGATCGATGTTCGGGGGAAGCCCAACGTCAGTTGCCGAGACCTCCCGACTCAAAGGTCACATGTCTTCGGTCAACGCGTTGGCGGTGATGCCCGACGGCAGGCTGGCGTCGGGCTCGGCCGACAACACCATCCGGCTCTGGAACCCGGCCACCGGACACCAACTCTGC
Source organism: Hyphomicrobiaceae bacterium (assembly GCA_031403055.1). GTDB lineage: Bacteria > Pseudomonadota > Alphaproteobacteria > Rhizobiales > Hyphomicrobiaceae > JANNSW01. The sequence continues at coordinate 5,439 of JANNSW010000260.1, forward strand.
CTGTTAGAAGTCGATGCACCTGTGCTCTGCCTAGCCGCGCTCCCCGACTGTCGCCTAGTCGCCGGCGATGAAATCGGCCTGCTCCATTGGCTGGAAATCGTGGACTGAAGCGATGGCCGGAATACGCTCAGCTTCGGACGAAATCCGACTCGACCGGAACGTCTGTAGGATGACCCATAAGAGAAGTCGCGATGGCGGTGCTTGCGCGGCCTGGCCGGGTCTGCTTATGATCTTCGCGTCAGGGTGTGGCACGGAGACAACGGGCCAATACCGCCCTATACGCCCTCACCAACGAGAGGCTTGCGGTCGGTCCGGTCCTTGATACCTTGGCTGGTGGTCAGGCGAGTCTACGAAAGGCAGAGCCTGACCCGAAGCTACCCTTAGCACACCTCGAACAATAGATGAATCGCAATCTGTGTGCGGCGTTGTGACTCAGCCAGCCTGGATTCCTGTTCGGATCGAACAGTTGTAACCCAGATGGCATGATCGATGAAGATGCCATTCGCACACGCTGGGATTC
>JANNSW010000261.1:0-4390 GCA_031403055.1 Hyphomicrobiaceae bacterium
GCCTCCGATCAAACTCAGTCTCGACTTCAAAGTGTCAAGCAGTTGCCGATCTCTGTGCCGGCGGCACGGAAAGTGTAGCCCGTTTCGTGCCGGTCAGGTGCGCGCTTCGCGCGCATGGAAACTCAGTCCGACCTACGGTGCAATCGGGCCAGTTTCCTCCAACACGCATTCCGGCGCAGCCGGTTGATGGGCTATTTGGCCTTGCCGGCCTTGGCCTTGGCCTTCTTCTTGGGCTGCACCTCGGCCATATAGTCGTTCATCAGCGTTTCCGAGATTTCGCCCGGCGCAAAACGGTGGTTGCCGATCTCGGAGACGGGTGTCACCTCGGCCGCCGTGCCGACGATGAAGCATTCGGTGAAATCCGGCAGCTCCTCGGGCATGATCACGCGGCTCTTCACCTTGATGCCGCGGCGCTTGGCCAGCTCGATCACGGTGCGCCGCGTGATGCCATCGAGGAAGCAGTCGGGGGTGGGCGTATGCAGCACGCCATCCTCGACGAAGAAGATGTTGGCGCCGGTGCATTCCGAGACGCGGCCGCGCCAGTCGAGCATCAAGGCGTCCGCGTAGCCCGCGCGCTCGGCGCGATGCTTCTCGATCGTACAGATCATGTAGAGGCCGGTCGCCTTGGCCTTCGAGGGGATCGTCTCGGGATCGGGGCGCTTGTATTTCGCCATGGCGAGGCGGATGCCCTTCATCTTCTGCGCCGGATCGAAATAGGAGCCCCATTCCCAGGTCGCTACCGCCAGATTGATCTTGTTGTGCTGGGCGGAGACCCCCATCATCTCGCTGCCGCGCCAGGCGATCGGGCGGACATAGCAGTCGGTGAGCTTGTTGGCGGCCATGGTCTTGCGGCACGCCGCGTCGATCTCCGCGACCGAATAGGGGATCTCGAAGTCGAGGATGCGCCCGCTTTCCACGAGTCGCTGCGAGTGCTCGGTGAGCTTGAAAATTTCGCCCCCATAGGCCCGCCCGCCCTCGAACACGGCGCTCGCATAGTGCAGCCCGTGGGAGAGCACATGCAGGCTCGCCTCCCGCCAGGCCACCAGCTCGCCGTTCAGCCAGATCCAGCCGTCGCGGTCGTGATAGGGAACGAGTGCCATGGCATTTTCCTCCCGAGCAACTCCGCTTCGCCGCGCGGGCAAGGGAGCGCATTGTCCAGCGCCGGGAACCTCGCGAGGCTGGCTGAGGTCTACCCTTGCCAGCATCGCAGTCACAACGTACTCACCCGCACATGGCCCGGCTGCTCGAGGGGTGATACAGCAATCAGGTAACAACAGTGGAAAAATATGTCAACATGGCTGACATAAATCGACCGGCGCGGCAAAGTGGCGGCGCTGAAGTGGGGCACGCCGAAGCGCTGCTCGCCCAGACGATCGAGCTGATGTTCTTTGCCTATCGCGACTTCACCAGCGATCCTGACGCGATCCTCGCCGAGCGTGGCTTCGGGAGAGCGCACCACCGCGTGCTGCACTTCGTCAGCCGCTATCCCGGCCTCAGGGTGGCGGACCTGCTGGAGATCCTGAAGATCACCAAGCAGAGCCTCGCCCGCGTCCTGAAGCAGTTGATCGAGGAAGGCTTCATCGAGCAGCGGTCGGGGCCGGTCGACAGACGCGAGCGGCTGCTCTACACGACGGAGGCAGGCAGCCGCCTCGCGCGAAAACTGATGGAGCCCCAGCTCGAGCGGGTGGCAGATGCGCTGCGAGCGGCTGCGTCCAAGGGTGGGGAGGCGGTCGAGGCCTTCCTGTTCGCTATGATCGACCCGGCCGAGCGCGGACGGGTGCTGGGGCTGATCGGACGGAGCCGGGCGGATGTTCCCGCCGACGAGGACGAGCGATGATGGAAGGCAATGATTCAGATGCCATGCCGGCCGGCAACCTCGCCAAGACCAAGGCGGCGGTCGCTGACAATGCGGCCCACATTCTGGTGGTCGACGACGACCACCGCATCCGCAATCTGCTGACGCGCTATCTCCAGGACCACGGGTTCCGCGTGTCGGGGGCGGCAACCTGCGCCGCCGCGCGTTCCGCCATGAAGGCGCTCGCCTTCGACCTCGTGGTGCTCGACGTCATGCTGCCCGACATCAGCGGCATCGAGTTCGCGCGCGAGTTGCGCCAGTCGACGCGGGTGCCGATCCTGATGCTGACGGCCAAGATCGAGTCGGTCGATCGGATCAACGGGCTGGAAGCTGGCGTCGATGACTATCTCGGCAAGCCCTTCGAGCCGCGCGAGCTGCTGCTCAGGCTCAGCAACATCTTGAAGCGGGGAACGGTCAAGGATGGGCCGCGCGACGAGGTGAGGATCGGCGAGCTGACCTTCCATGCCGGGCGCGGCGAGCTGCGCCGCGGTGCCGAGTCGATCAAGCTGACCGAGCGCGAGCGCGATCTGCTGCGCATGTTTGCCGCCCGGCCCGGCACCACGATCCAGCGGCATGAGCTGATCCTGGGTGATGCGACGGGCAGCGAACGCGCCGTCGACGTGCAAATCAACCGATTGAGGCGCAAGATCGAGATCGATCCCGCCAACCCCGTGTTCCTGCAGACGGTCCGGGGACGCGGCTACATCTTGCATACCGAGTGATGGCGGCGGGCCGATGGGCTCGCCGGCGCGCTCGGATCGGAACCTCGCCTGGCGGACGCACCAGAAGTGAGCGTGCCGCCCCCGAGGCCGGCGCTCCATGTTCATTCGATCGGCGGTATGATGGTCGCTCTTCCAATCGAACGCATCGTGCGGCTGATGCCGCGGATGATCCTGCACCGGCTCGGGCAGGGCCTGATGACGCTCGTCCCCACGGGCCTCTATGCGCGCGCGCTCATCATCATCATTGCCCCGATCGTGCTGCTCGAATCGGTGGTTGCGTTCGTCTTCATGGAGCGGCACTGGGAGCAGGTGACGCGGCGTCTCTCGGAGTCGACCGCCGGTAACATCGGCACCCTCATCGACAATTATCGCGGCTACAATCGCACCGATGACTACCGCCAACTGATCGAGCAGGCGCGCGACCGCATGCAGCTCTCGCTGCAGATGCTGCCATCGGGCGAGTTGCCGCCGCCGCGGCCAAAGCCGTTCTTCGACCTGCTCGACCGCACGCTCTCGGCCGAGATCGGCAAGCAGCTCGCCGAGCCGTTCTGGATCGATACGGTCGGCAAGTCGCGGCACGTGGAGATCCGCGTCAAGCTCGACACGGCGATCATGCGGATCGTGGCGACACGCAGCCAGACCTACGCGTCGAACTCCCACATCTTCCTGATCTGGATGGTCGGATCCTCGCTGGTGCTGCTGACGGTGGCGATCCTGTTCCTGCGCAACCAGATCAAGCCGATCCTGCGGCTCGCCGAAGCCGCCGACGCTTTCGGCAAGGGGCGCGCGCCTCCCGAGGATTTCCGGCCACGCGGCGCGCGCGAGGTGCGCCAGGCGGCAGCTGCGTTCCTCGAGATGCGCGACCGCATCGAGCGGCACATGGAGCAGCGCACGACCATGCTCGCGGGCGTCAGCCACGATCTGCGTACGGTGCTGACACGCTTCAAGCTGCAGCTCGCGCTGATGGAGGAGACGCCCGAGCTCGCCGACCTGCGCTCGGATGTGGATGAGATGCAGCTGATGCTGGAAGACTATTTGGCCTTTGCCAAGGGCGGCAGCGGTGAAGCGGCGGCCCCTGTCGACATCCGTGATCTGGTCGAGCAGATCCGCGACGAGGCGGCGCGCTTCGCCAAGCCGATCGAGTTGCGCTTCCGTCGCCGCCGCAAGGTGTCGATCGAGCTGCGCCGCCATGGCTTCAAGCGCGCGATCGGCAATCTCGTGACGAATGCCGCCCGCTATGGCGCCAAGGTGATCGTGACGACGCGCCAGGATCGCCACTGGCTGCGCATCGACGTCGAGGACGACGGGCCCGGCATCCCCCAGGACAAGCGCGACATCGTGTTCCGCCCGTTCTATCGGCTGGAGGGCTCGCGCAATCAGGACCAGGGCAACACGGGGCTCGGCCTTGCCATCGCCCGCGATATCGCCCGCGTCCATGGCGGCGACATCACACTGGCCGACAGCGAGCTCGGCGGCCTGAAGGCAACGATCAGGGTGCCGATCTAGTCCCAACTTCGCCAGTGAGCGGGTCACGACGCACGTCCTCCCGCGTCATTGCCGCGCAGGCGGGAATCCAGCCGAGCAGCTGATTTCGCGTGGAGAATTGGCTGGATGCGGCCTGCGCGGGCAAGACGGCTTTGGGATAGGAGCTCGTGACTCCGGTACTACTATGCCGGCGTGTGGTGTGGTGGCGTGCGAAACGTTGCGCCGGTCACGAGTTCAGGCCGGAGGTCGGCTGGATCTCCTGGTCCGATGGCGCCCGCAGCCGGCTCTCCAGCAATTCGCCCGCCGCTTCCAGGATCGGGTAGGCGAC
>JANNSW010000262.1:0-5671 GCA_031403055.1 Hyphomicrobiaceae bacterium
AAAGCGCGGCGAGCGCAAAGGCGCTTCGGCGATCAACCAGACGCCCTGGCGGATTCCCATCAACACCGACCGGCCGACCGAGCCGCTTTCGGCCGAAGGTGTCGAGCTCGTGCATGACGGCGCCATGCGGGTGCTCGAGCAGATCGGCATCGATTTCCTGCATCAGGACGCCAAGAAAATCCTGAAGGAGGCTGGCTGCGACGTCGATCCGAACTCGAACCGCGTGCGGATGGATCGCGCCTTTGTCATGGAGCAGGTGAAGAAGGCGCCTGCCGAATTCCAGATCACGCCGCGCAACGCGGAGCGGGTCGTCACCATTGGCGGCCGGAGCATGGTGTTCGTCAACGTCACGTCGCCGCCCAACTCGTCGAACCTCGATCGTGGCCGGCGGCCGGGCACACGCTCGGACTATCAGGACCTGATCAAGCTGACGCAGTATTTCAACTGCATCCATCTGGCGGGCGGCTATCCAGTCGAGCCGGTCGACGTGCACGCGTCCGTCCGCCATCTCGACTGCCTCTACGACAAGCTGACGCTGACAGACAAGGTCTGCCACGCCTACTCGCTGGGGGTCGAGCGGGTCGAGGACGTGATGGAGATGGTGCGCATCGCCGGCGGCCTGACGCACGAGGAGTTCGCCGCCAAGCCGCGCATGTACACCAACATCAACTCGTCCTCGCCACTGAAGCACGACTGGCCGATGCTCGACGGCGCCATGCGGCTCGCCCGCAAGGGCCAGCCGACCATCGTGACGCCGTTCACGCTGTCGGGCGCGATGGCGCCGGTGACGCTCGCTGGTGCGATCGTGCAGCAGACGGCGGAAGCGCTCGCCTGCATCGCGCTGCTGCAATTGATCCGGCCGGGGCTGCCAGTGGTCTACGGCTCCTTCACATCCAACGTCGACATGAAGTCGGGCGCACCCGCCTTCGGCACGCCCGAGTACATGCGAGCGACCCAGATGTCCGGGCAGATGGCGCGCTACTACAACTTGCCGCTGCGGGCGTCCAACGCCTGCGCCGCCAACGCGCCTGATGCGCAGGCGTCCTGGGAGAGCATCTTCTCGCTCTGGGCCTGTGTCTCGGCGCGCACCAATATCGTCTATCACGCGGCCGGCTGGCTCGAGGGTGGGCTATGCGCCTCCTACGAGAAGTTCGTGATGGACTGTGAGACGCTGCAGCAGGTGATGCACTACATGGAGCCGATCGGCGTCACCGAGGATGATCTGGCTGTCGATGCCATCCGCCAGGTCGGTCCGACCGGCAATTTCTTCGACAGCGACCATACCCGCGCCCGCTACACGACAGCGTTCTACTCGCCCTTCATCTCCGACTGGCGCAACTTCAAGGCCTGGGAGGAGGCCGGCGCCGAGCAGACGCCGCAACGCGCCAACAAAATCTGGAAACAGATCATCGCCGAGTTCGAGCCCCCGCCGATGGACCCTGCCATCAAGGAGGAGCTGGCGGCGTTCGTCGAGCGCCGGAAACGCGAGGGCGGCGCGCCGACGGATTATTGAGTGTCGATCCGCGAAGCTGGCCGGACCCTGGAGGGAGGAGACCCGTGATCAGCCCAACCACCCGGCATCCCGGCCAAGTGCCGCTATTGGCGGCACGCGAGCCGGGACCTCCAGGGCCAACTCCGAGCACGTGGTCGAGATCCCGGATCACCGCCTCTCGGCGACGTCCGGGATGCCGGGTCTCGAGTGACACGCGGTCTTGGTTCGGCGCACTCCGGTGCTCGGCCCCGTCTGGTCAGCGTAGGCAGTGTCCAGTTTCATTTTACGAACGCGGGTCGAAGTAGCCGGTTCGGCTTTCCGGGGTCACGTGACCCGAGACGGCTCCACCGGCATTGGCGGGAAGCCGCACGAAGACCAGGGCCGAGGTGGCGGAAACCGCAGCGATCGTCACGAAGGCCGCTGCAAAATCCGCAGTGGCGAGGACGCTGCTGCCGCGCGCCGCCTGGGACGCCTCGAGCGCCATCGCAGCGAACGCGACGCCAAGCGACAACGACACCTGCTGCACCACGGCTGAGAACGATGTGGCACGGCTGAGCTCGTCCGGCTCGATGTCGGCGACGGCGAGCGCATTCAGGCTGGTGAACTGCAGCGACCGGAAGAACCCGCCGGTCAGCAGCACCAGCATGATGACCAGGTGCGGTGTCGCTGCCGTGAACAGCGCGGTTGCGCCGAGCAGGAGCGCACTCAGCAACGCATTCGCAACCAGCACCCGACGGAAGCCGAACCGGCGCAGGATCGGCGCTGCCGTCAGCTTCATCACCAGCGCGCCAGCCGCCGCGACGAAGGTGAGCGAGCCGGAAGCGAAGGCCGTCAATCCGAAGCCGAGCTGGAGCATCAAGGGCAGCAGGAACGGGATTGCACCGATGCCGATCCGGAACAGCGCTCCCCCGAGCATCGAGGCGCAGAAGGTCGGGATCGCCAGCAGCCGCAAGTCGATGACCGGGTGCGGGTTGCGCCGGGCGTGCAGCACGTAGAGGAAGCCGAGGCCGAAGCCGAGCGCCAGCAGCAAAGGCCCCGTGCTGCGGCCGAGCTCGTCACGTCCGACCAGGGTCGCCCCAAACACCAGCGCCGACAGGCCAATCCCGCTGATGGCAAAGCCCAGCCCATCGAGCGGCGGCACCGGCTGGCGCAGGCCTTCCGCCAGATAGCGGGTCGCCAGCGCAATGCCGAGGATGCCGATCGGCACGTTCAGCCAGAAGATCCACCGCCAGTGATAGTAGGTCGTGATGAAGCCGCCGATCGGCGGGCCGAGCACGGGTGCGATCAACGCCGGCACCGTGAGCCAGGCCATCGCCGACACGATCTCGTGCTTGGGGACGGCACGCAGGATCAGCAGGCGCCCGACTGGCACCATCATCGCCCCGCCGACGCCTTGCAGGAACCGCGCAACGACGAGAGTGGCGAGATCGCCCGCCGCCGCGCAACCGATCGAGGCGAGCGTGAACACCAGGACCGCCACGCGAAACACCGAGCGTGCACCCAGCTTGTCCGCCAGCCAGCCGCTCACCGGGATGAAGATCGCGAGCGCCACGAGGTAGGAGGTGAAGGCGAGCTTCAGCAGCACCGGATCGACGCGGAGGTCGGTCGCGATCGCCGGCAGCGAGGTGGCGATCACGGTCGCGTCGAGGTTCTCCATGAAGAGCGCGGAGGCGACGACGAGCGTAATGACGCGGATGTGGCGCTGGGAACCCTCGCTCAATCCCGCACCTGCTTCGACTTTCCTGCTCATGCGACGTCGCGGCCATGCGCGCATCGCGATACGGCTGTTCCGCTAGTGTGAAGGGTTCCGTACGTCGGCCCCCGTGTGCGAGGATACGCTTGCGACGGGCCGACATCCGGAACCCTTCACATTCGCGTCGATTCCACACCCTGCCTGACTTTCCGCTACCCTACCACGGAGCCGACAAACCGCAAGCTACGGCCCGCACGATCTCGAACCGACGCGATTGGCCCATCAGCGACCAACGACCAACCTTTCGGAGCGCTAGCCATCGAGGCACCAGCAGGCATGCGCGCCCCGCAAGTTCACGCTTCGTCCAAGACTCCGGATACATGAGCCCCAACAAAGCATGAAGTCCGACGCCGTGCTTGAAAATGGCCAAATCCTCTGCTCGGCTCTATCATCGTCGCGATTCTCCAAACCCCGGACCGGCCGACAGTCATGCGCGAGCGCCTGCAACGGATGCGACAGGCAACTCTCGAAGCGGTCGAGCAATGGGCGCCGGGCGGGCTGCGGCCGGCGCGCAGCGGCCGCCAGCTGCTGATCGTTCCCCAGGACCTGCGCACCGCAGACCCTAGTCTTGCGAGCGAGATCGCATCCGGCACGCTGGGGCTGGGTGGAGCGACCGCGCCGATCGAGGGGATCTCGCCCTTCGACCTGAGGCCGCCCACGGCCGACTGGACGGCCGCCCTGCACAGCTTCGAATGGCTGCGCGATCTGAGAGCGGCCGGCACACCCTTTGCCGAGGACTTCGGTCGCGACCTGGTGCTCGATTGGATCAACCGATTTCGCACCCAGCAGGCCCCGGCCTGGAGCCCGCGCATCACGGCTCGCCGGGTCATCTCCTGGCTCGCCCACGCCCCGATCGTCATCGATGAGGCCAACGAGACCGAATATGACGAGTTCGTCGCCAGCCTCGAGCGTCAAACGCGGTATCTGGTGGCAGCAGAGGGCGCGACCCCGGATGGCCTGCCGCGTCTGGTGGTGCAGATGGCCGTGATGCTCGCCACGTTGTGCCTTTCGGGCGAGGAGAAAGCGCTCGACCAGCGGATTGCCGATTTCGAGCGCGAGATCGACCGCCAGATCCTCGCTGACGGTGGTCACATCAGCCGCAATGCCTCGGTGCTCGTCGAGCTGCTGCTCGATCTGCTCCCCTTGAAGCAGTGCTTCATCGCGCGCGATCGCGTGCCACCGCCACGGCTCGTCGACGCCATGCGGCGAATGGTGCCGATGGTGCGCCGGATGCGGCTCGGCGATGGCACGCTCGCCCGCTTCAACGGCGTGGGCGCAGGCATACCCGACGCGCTCGGCACCGTTCTCTCCTTCGAGGAATCGCTGCCCCAGCCCGATGAAGGCATTTTCATCTCCCGCTATGCGCGGATGCAGCGCCGCCAGCTGGTTCTGGTCGCCGATGTCGGGTCGCCGCCGGACCAGGACTTATCGACGAATGCCTTCGCAGGCTGCCTGTCGTTCGAGATGAGCTCGGGCGCCCATCCCGTCATCGTCAATTGCGGAGCGCCCAACAATGCCCACAACGATTGGCGCCTGCATGCGCGGGGAACACCGGCGCATTCGACACTCGTCCTCAACAACGCCTCCTCCTCCGTGATCCAACGGCGCCATCAGAGCGACGACTGGGGCGGCGGTCCGGCCATCGAAGGGCCGACCCAGGTTGCCGCCGAGGTCCACACTGACGACAACGGGGCAATCGAGCTCGTCGCCAGCCACAACGGCTATGTGGCGCGTTTTGGTGCCGTGCATCGGCGCAGCCTGCGGCTCGGCCCGCAAGGCGACCGGCTCGAGGGGATCGATCAGATCACGGAGCACGCGCGCTCACCCAAGCCGGGTCGCAGCATGCCGTTCGCAATCCACTTCCACGTGCTCCCAACCGCGCGCCTGAAGCGCGGGCAGGAGCCCTCGACCGCCGAAATCACCATTCCTTCTGGCGAATGCTGGCGGCTGACGGCGGCAGGAGCCGAGCTCGGCATCGAGGAGAGCATCCATCTGGCTGGCATCTCGGGCCCGATGCGCTCGGCCCAGATCGTGTTGCGCAGGATGGTGGCGACAGGGGGTGGCGAGATCCGCTGGCGCCTCGACCGGGTCAAGACTTGACGCACCGGGAGGAATTCGATGAGCCACCGATCGACAGCAGCTCAAAACGACATCCCGCAGCCGGTCATCCGGCGCGCGCTGCTATCGGTTTCGGATAAGGACGGCCTCGTCGATCTCGCCCGCGCGCTCGCCCGCCACGGCATCGAGCTGGTGTCGACCGGGGGTACGGCTGCTGCACTTCGCGCGGTGGGCCTCACGGTGCGGGACGTCGCCGAGCTGACCGGCTTTCCCGAGATGATGGATGGCCGGCTGAAGACGCTGCACCCGCGCGTCCACGGCGGCCTGCTCGCGGTTCGCGGCGACCCGGCGCACGAGGCCGCCATGGC
>JANNSW010000263.1:0-4821 GCA_031403055.1 Hyphomicrobiaceae bacterium
CCGAAGATCGCGTCGATGACGAGGTCGGCATCTCCGATCAGGTTCGGCGCGAGCGGACCCACGCCGCCTCCCCAGCGGGCGGCCATCGTGGCGGCGTCGCCTGTCAGCCGCGACGTGTCGCAGAGCAGGCCGAGCCGCACACGATAGCCAGCCGCCGACAGTAGCCGTGCCGCCACGAAGCCATCGCCACCATTGTTGCCGGGGCCGCACAGCACCGTGATGCGGCTGCCTGGCGGCACCATCCGCGCGGCCTCCTCGGCGACAGTGCGGCCCGCCTGCTCCATCAGGTCCAGTCCCGGAATGCCTCCGGCGATGGCCGTTCGGTCGGCCTCGGCCATCTCGGCCGGCGTGAGCAGCTCCAGTGCATGCATGCCGGCATCCGTCCCGTTCTCGGTCGATCCGATCGAAGGCGCCAGCATACACCGAAATCATCCATGCTGCGGCGCACAAGAAATCGGCAGCGTGCCCGAAATTTAGGCAGTCGAGCGACCTAGCCGGCGGGCCTGATATGGTGCTGGGCCGATAACAGATTGAGAAATATGCGGAAAAACCACGGAGAACAACTGGCACGACACGTGCTTAACCATAGTGGCATCCGGTCGTGCCGGACGCCCAGGGGAGCGCACGCATGAAAAAGATCGAGGCCGTGATCAAGCCCTTCAAGCTCGACGAGGTGAAGGAGGCGCTGCAGGAGATCGGCATCCTCGGCATCACCGTGACCGAGGCCAAGGGTTTTGGCCGCCAGAAGGGCCACACCGAGCTCTATCGCGGCGCCGAGTACGTCGTCGATTTCCTCCCCAAGGTGAAGCTCGAGGTCGTCGTTCACGACGAGATGCTCGACAAGGCGATCGGCGCGATCGAGGCCGCCGCCAAGACCGGCCGCATCGGCGACGGCAAGATCTTCGTTCTCAACATCGAGGACGCCATCCGGATTCGCACAGGCGAGACTGGCAACGACGCGCTGTAGCGTCGGGTGGGCGCGACTCGGATAGACATCTGCCAATCACAGCGGGCGGGCGGGGCCGCGCGATTGGGTGACTGAGGCAACAACCGCGAACCCCAACAGGAAGGACCGATCATGGCCGACAAGAAAGAAATGGATGCGGGCGCGGTTCTGAAGCGCCTGAAGGACGACGACGTGAAGTTCGTCGATCTCCGCTTCACCGATCCGCGCGGCAAGGTGCATCACGTGACGCAGGACGTGTCCACGATCGACGAGAGCGCCTTTGCCGACGGACTGATGTTCGATGGCTCCTCGATCGCGGGCTGGCGCGATATCCACCAGTCGGACATGACGCTGATGCTCGACCCGGCAACCGCGCACATGGACCCGTTCTTTGCCCAGTCGACGATGGCGATCTTCTGCGACATCGTCGAGCCGACCACGGGCGAGCTCTATGAGCGCGATCCGCGCTCGATCGCCAAGAAAGGCGAGACCTATCTGCAGTCGACGGGCTTCGGCGACCGCGCCTATTTCGGCCCCGAGGCCGAGTTCTTCATCTTCGACGACGTGCGCTTCACCTCCGAGCCCTACCACACCAGCTTCAAGGTCGATTCCTCCGAGCTGCCGACCAACACCGGCACCGAGTACGAGATGGGCAATCTCGGCCACCGGCCGCGTGCCAAGGGCGGCTATTTCCCGCTGCCCCCGGTCGATTCCTGCCAGGACATCCGCTCCGAGATGATCTCGGTGATGGCGGAGATGGGCGTCGTGGTCGAGAAGCACCACCACGAGGTGGCCTCCGCCCAGCACGAGCTCGGCATCAAGTTCGGCACGCTGGTGCAGATGGCCGACCACATGCAGATCTACAAATACGTCTGCCACAACGTCGCCCAGGCTTATGGCAAGTCGGTCACCTTCATGCCCAAGCCGATCTTCGGCGACAACGGCTCGGGCATGCACGTCCACCAGTCGATCTGGAAGGGCAAGGACAACAAGTTCGCCGGCACCAAGTACGCCGACCTGTCCGACATGGCGCTCTGGTACATCGGCGGCATCCTGAAGCATGCGCGATCGCTCAACGCCTTCACCAACCCGACCACCAACTCCTACAAGCGGCTGGTGCCGGGCTACGAGGCGCCGGTCCTGCTCGCCTACTCGGCGCGCAACCGCTCGGCGTCCTGCCGCATCCCGCATGGAACTTCGCCCAAGGCCAAGCGCATAGAAATCCGCTTCCCCGACCCGGCTGCCAACCCCTATCTCGCCTTCACCGCGATGCTGATGGCCGGGCTCGACGGGATCGAGAACAAGATCCATCCGGGCGAGGCCATGGACAAGAACCTCTACGACCTGCCGCCGGCCGAGTTGAAGCAGATCCCCCATGTCTGCCGCAGCTTGCGCGAGGCCATGGAGCATCTCGACAAGGGCCGCGACTTCCTGAAGAAGGGCGGCGTCTTCACCGACGACTTCATCGACGGCTATATCGAGCTGAAGATGGCCGAGGTCGAGCGCTTCGAGATGACCCCGCACCCGGTCGAGTTCGATATGTATTACAGCTGCTGAGGGAGCGAGGGGGCGTCGCAGGACCAAGGAGGCTCGGGAGTGGTCCCGGGCCTTTTTTCAAGTTTCTGTCAGGAGGCATGCCTCTGCGTTGCCTTTTCCAACACGCAAAGGTACTATTCCCCCCGTGTCCAATTCCCTCATCCTCTCTGATCCTGAAATCATGGGCGGCACTCCTTGCATAAGGGGCACGCGGCTGACGGTCTATGCGGTGGCGGCGCGCATTGAAGGTGGCGAGACTGTCGCGGAGCTTCTCGAGGGCTATCCGCCCGAGTTCACAGAAGAACATGTGCGGGCTGCGATCGAGCATGCCAGACGGGTCCCTTTCTTTGAGGACCCGGCCGGCCGGCCGTGGCGCAGTGTCCGTACCAAGCAGAGCGCGGCGTGAAATTCATCGTTGATGAATGTCTGTCGCATGTTCTGGTGCGCTACTTGGCCGTGCGTGGCTTTCCAGATGCAATCCATCCAATCCACGTCGGCCTGCTCGGTGCGCGCGATGACCAAATCGTCGCTCGTGCGCTCGCCGAGGATCGGATCGTGATCATGGCCAACGGGCGTGACTACAAGCGATTGGCGGCGGGCATGGAAGTGCACCCCGGTGTCATCGTCGTCGAGGCGCTCGAGCGTGAAGCAACCTGGCGTCTGATCCAGCTGGCCCTTGCCTTCATCGAGCTGCAGTCGCAACCAGCGGATTACATGGTCAACCGTGTCGTTGAAGTATCGGCAGCGTCCGGAGTGACACCATACCTGCTTGCGCAGGACACGCATTGATCCTGCTGACCAGCTACAACTACAAGCGGCTAACTACGAGGCGCTGCCACCGCTCAGCCTGCTGCCGCATTCCGCACGGCACCAGCCCCAAGACCAAGCGCATCGAGATCCGCTTCCCCGACCCGGCCGCCAACCCCTATCTCGCGTTCACGGCGATGCTGATGGCAGGGCTCGACGGGATCGAGAACAAGATCCATCCGGGCGAAGCGATGGACAAGAACCTCTACGACCTGCCGCCGGCCGAGTTGAAGCAGATCCCCCATGTCTGCCGCAGCTTGCGCGAGGCGATGGGGCATCTCGACAAGGGCCGCAACTTCCTGAAGAAGGGCGGCGTCTTCACCGGCGACTTCATCGACGGCTATATCGAGCTGAAGATGAGCGAGGTCGAACGCTTCGAGATGACCCCGCACCCGGTCGAGCTCGACATGTATTACAGCTGTTGAGCTGGCGGCTGATTTGTAGATTGCGGAAAGCCGGGGCGAGATCCTCGGCTTTTTTGTTGGACTCGGACGGCAGGCGCGACCCATCCGAGATCATTGGCACCATCAGCGTCTCCAAAACCGGGTGCGGCACAAATGAGCGCAACTCACCAGCAGGCCCTCGATGGTACCACCGCCAACGAGCGTAATTGACGACGTCGAAATTCAACTGCGTCGTGGCCTACTCGGCGGGCATCGGCTCGCTCGTGAAGACGTTACAGCGGCATCGCAACCGGCGGCCCCACACTTGAGGCCGTCTGCCCGATTACTCCGCCGCCACCACTTTCCGCACTGTCTCCGGCTCGGCCCAGATCACGCGCAGCAGCACCAAGGCCGCGCCATCCGGCGTTGACGTCTTATCCTCCCAGCCGCGCACAAGATCGAGCGACAGCCCGAACCGTCGTGCGAACTGCTCCTGCGTCAGGCCGAGCTTTTCGCGGATCAATCGAACATCGACAATACGACGCGCACGCTCCAATTGCTCCGACGTCGACGGCTGCGCATCGGGATCGGCAAGCGCGGCAGCATGGATTTCGTCGTCAGTCAGCTTGTCCGCCTCGGTCCAGTCCGTTTTGTACGGCTTGCCGGGGTCAGGTTTATATTTCGTGGTAGCGTCGTCGCTCATGTCGATCTGCCAATCTGGCTGAAATGATGCGGGTGACTGTGCCACGAATCGTGTACGTCACCACGAGTAAGCGTCCATCGACCATGCCAGCTACATTGCATCGTATCACATCATCGTCGTCAGGCTCGTCATACTCTTGCTTGAACGGATCATCGAACACTTTTGTAGCAGTCTCGAAGTCGATTTTGTGTTTTTTCTTGTTGGACTTGACCTTACTCGGGTCCCATTCGAACTCCACGTCAGGCCTCCAACATCGTCATGTGGTCACATGGTAAACCACTGTCCAGGCCTACGGCAAGTCGGTCACGTTCATGCCCAAGCCCATCTTCGGCGACAACGGCTCGGGCATGCCGTCCACCAGTCGATCTGGAAGGGCAAGGACAACAAGTTCGCCGGCACGAAGTATGCCGACCTGTCCGACATGGCGCTCTGGTACATCGGCGGCA
>JANNSW010000264.1:0-3767 GCA_031403055.1 Hyphomicrobiaceae bacterium
CGATCAGGCACTCGCGTGGTGGCACCGACGGTGCGACACGCCTGAGACGATCGCATGTCGCCGACGAAAGGACGTGCGGGCCTCGATGAGTCGGCATGGTGTGGACGTCGGCTGGGTCATCAGTCGCATCCGCCGGGCGCAAGTGGCGTGATGGGCCGCCACGCAGACCGCTAGTGGAAGCTGCGGTCGATCGCCGCGCAGACGTATCTCGAGGATGGTGAACCGGGACGGGCGATCGTGCACTGCCGCCACCTGATTGATTTCTGGACCCGGCGCGAGGGGCCGGACGCCGAAATGACGCTGGTGTGGCGCGGTTTCCCTCCGGGGGGCGGCCTTGTTTCGTGCGGGGGCAAAACACCGCGTGTTCGTCGGGGCGCGCGCGCCCGGCGCCCGCCGGCCGCGCGCCCGGCAGCGGGCGATGCCCATCGAGCCTGCGCTGGACGAGGGCCGCGATCGCCATCGAGGGAATGAGCGGACCATCGTCGCCTTCGGCGAGCAGATGCCAGGACCGCGTGACGGCTTCCCCGCTCGCCCGGCGACCTTGAATACGCACGAGCATGCCGCCCCGGTGCTCGCCCCAGCGTAGCCGGTTGATGGCGCGGTGGAACAGAGGGGCAAGCGGCCCGAGCGAGGGGACGAGACCCAGCCGCACCGTCCAGGCGAGCGCGGAGAGCGCCCGGTGCAGGATTTCCGGCACTGGGCCAGCCCCCATCCAAACGGCATCGAGCCGCGGCCAGAGCTGGGGCAGCGCCTGCAGATCGGGCACATCGACCAGGGAGAAGCGGGTGTTGTGGAGCGGCAGCAGGCCGGGCGGGGCGATGGTCGCGCGCAGCGTTTCGGTGAGCGCATAAGCCGTTACCGTGCGCCCGCCGCGCCGCAACCGGACCGGCTTGCCGGCGTAGCCAGCGATCGCCTTGATCACGTTGAGGCCGACGCCGGCATAGGGCGATGGAGCGATGCCGCCGGTTACGCTGTCGACCTCGGCCAAATCCCGCGACAGGTGGCGCACCACCGCCGCCGTCAGCACCGGGAAGCTGCTGACACCGGCCAGCACCGCGACCCCGCGCGCCTTGGCGGGGGCATCGAACGCACCGATCCCGTTCACGAAGTCCGCTCCGTCGGCGAGGTCCATGTAGTCGATGCCGCAGGCGATCGCGGCTTCGACCAGCCGGTAGCGGTCCGCCCCATAAGCCTGGAACGGGCCGGTTGCGTCGACCACCAGCTCGGGGGCGGCCGCGTTCAGGGCAGCGGCCACGTCGCCCTCGCGGTCGAAGGCGAGCGGGTGGCGCGGGGCCGATCCCCCGAGTGCCGCGCAGAACGCGGCAGCTTTGCTCTCGGACCTGCCGGCGATCAGCAGTTCAACGCGCGGCTCGTCCGCCAGCAGCTCCGCCAGCCGGCCGCCGAACGTGCCATAGCCCCCGACAATCAGAATGCGCATCCGCCCCCCACCCGATCGAGCGACCTCGGTCGTGTCCACCGTCTTCCCGGCCGAGCGCAGCGAGAGCCGGGACCCAGGAGCACCAACCGCCGCCTCACCCCACGGCCCCTGGGCCCCGGATCGGGCATCGTGCCGGAGGCGCGTGCCTCCGGCACGACGCCCGTCCGGGGAAACGGAGCTCGTTCCAACCCGCGTCGCCATCGGCACAGGCGAGGAACGCACGGTATTTCAGGGCGTGCGGACCCGGCATGACGGCCCCCGAATTGCCGAGCATAGGCGAACTGGGGGGCCACGCGCCATTCTTGACTTTGCGCGCACCCTTCATGTAGAACCGCGCAGCCTCGCGAGGGCTTGCCTTCGCGCGACATAATCGCTGCCCGAGGCTCGATCAGCCCAAAAGCTCGATCCTTCGAAGACCGCAGCTCGTCTGCGGCGCCACAGGGCGCGGAACGAGAAGCAAGGACCATACGAATGTACGCAGTCATCAAGACAGGCGGCAAGCAATACCGCGTCGCCAAGGACGATGTCATTACCATCGAGCGGCTCGCAGCCGAGGTGGGCGATACGGTCGCCTTCCCCGAGGTGCTGATGCTGGCGGGCGATGGCAGCCCCCATGTCGGCAAGCCGACGGTAGCGGGCGCCTCAGTTGCCGGCGAGGTGGTCGAGCAGACCCGCGGCGACAAGGTCATCATCTTCAAGAAGCGGCGCCGGCACAACTACCGGCGCAAGAAGGGCCATCGTCAGGAGCTGACGGTCGTGCGCATTCTCGACATCCTGACGGGTGGCGCCAAGATCGAGATGAAGAAGGCCGAGCGCAAGGCGATCGTGCGCGGCCCGGTGGCTGGTGGACGCGCGTTCGAGCTGCTGAAATCCGCCGATGGCAGGGGCGATGACCTGACGCTGATCGGCGGCATCGGTCCCAAGCTGAATGAGCGCCTGAAAAGCCTCGGCATCTTCCACTTCTGGCAGCTCGCGGCGTTGAGCGACGCCGACATCGCCAGGATCGAGACGGGGTTGGCCATCAAGGGCCGCGTCGATCGCGAGGAATGGGTCGAGCAGTCGCGTGAGCTGATGGCGGGCAAAGCGCCGCGCGCACGATCCGATCGCGCCCGCTTGGGTGGCGCCGGGCGTGCGGGCGAGCTGCGCGCGTTCGAGCGCCTCGATGCACCCGAGGGCAAGGCCGACGACCTGTCGCTGATCGGCGGCGCCGGCGACAAGATCGTCGCCAAGCTCAACGATTTCGGTGTCTATCATTTCTGGCAGGTGGCAGCACTCGAAGCGCACGACGTCGACGCGATCGAGAGCGAGATCGGCTTCAAGGGCCGGATCGGACGCGAGGAATGGGTCGAGCAGGCGCGCGAGCTGATGGCCGGCAAGGCCCCGCGTGCCATGGTCGATCAGGATCGGGCAAGCAAGGACTGAGGCAAGATTCATGGCACACAAGAAAGCAGGCGGCTCGTCCCGCAATGGTCGCGACTCCAACAGCCAACGGCTCGGCGTGAAGCGGTTCGGCGGCGAGCGGGTGATCTCGGGCAACATCATCGTTCGCCAGCGTGGCACGCAATGGCATCCAGGCACCGGCGTCGGCATTGGCACGGATCACACGATCTATGCCAACCGCGACGGGCAGGTGCAGTTCCGGACTCGTGCCAACGGGCGGATCTACATCTCGGTGCTGCCGCTCGCGAACGCCGCGGAGTAGCTGAAGAGGGCTCCATCGAGGGGCAATGGGGAGAGGGCAAACCGGCACGCCCGGTTGCCTCCGGGGTGGGTGATCCCGGGAGCCGGCATGACCACGATCGCGACCGCACGGTTGAAACTGCGTCCGCTCACCATGGCGGATGCGCCCGTGATCGCGCGGCTCGGCAATGATTTTGCCATTGCGCGCATGACCGGCCGGATGCCACATCCCTATCGCCTCGTGCATGCGCGCGCTTTCATCGCTTCCCTCCATGGCGGGCGCGAGCTTGCCTACGCCATCGTCGGCCCTGGCGGATTTGCCGGCTGCTGCGGGAAAATCCCGCTCGGAGACGGCATGGTCGAATTCGGCTATTGGCTCGGCCGTCCCTATTGGGGCTGCGGGATTGCGGGCGAAATGGCGGCCGGACTGATAGCGTTTCTGTTCGCCGATGGAGCGACCGATGAGGTCCGCGCTTCCCATTTCGACGATAATGTCGCCTCCAAGCGGCTGATCCTGCGCCAGGGTTTCGCCCATGTGGGGACCGATTTCGCCTGGTGCGCCGCGCGCGCCGCCCATG
This sequence comes from Hyphomicrobiaceae bacterium, assembly GCA_031403055.1. Classification (GTDB taxonomy): domain Bacteria; phylum Pseudomonadota; class Alphaproteobacteria; order Rhizobiales; family Hyphomicrobiaceae; genus JANNSW01. The sequence continues at coordinate 3,697 of JANNSW010000264.1, forward strand.
TCCCCTGCCTGCGCTACACCCTCACGCGCGAGCGCTGGCAACAACCGGGAAGCCGCCCATGAAGTTCCTCG
>JANNSW010000265.1:0-1529 GCA_031403055.1 Hyphomicrobiaceae bacterium
GCCGGTCCGGGCCTGATCGGCGGCCTGCTAGTTGGCCTGACCTTCGGCAAGGCCATCGCACTGGCGCGAAAATTGCCGCTCGTCGCCGTCAACCACCTCGAAGCGCACGCGCTGACGCCGGGCCTCAGCGACGGCATCGATCCGCCCTATCTGCTCCTCCTCGTCTCGGGCGGGCACAGCCAGCTGCTCGCCGTGCACGAAGTCGGGCGCTACCAACGGCTCGCCTCGACCATCGACGATGCGTTGGGCGAAGCCTTCGACAAGACGGCAAAGCTGCTGGGGCTCGGCTATCCGGGCGGGCCCGAGGTCGAGCAGCAGGCGCGGCTGGCGCGCGCGGCCAACCCTGCCGATGCCGCGGACGGCATCGTGCTGCCGCGGCCGATGCTGGGGCGGGCCGAGCCGCATTTCTCGTTCGCGGGGCTCAAAACCGCCGTCCGCCACGAGGCGCTGCGCCGCCAGCCGCTGAGGCCAGCCGATGTCGGCCACATCTGCACGGCCTTCGAGGAGGCGGTTGCCGATGTGCTCGCCGACCGGGTCGCACGCGCGGCCGAGGTGTATCAGCGCGTGGCCGGCGTGGGAGCCCAGCGCGTCCTGGTGGTCGCAGGTGGCGTTGCGGCCAATGCCCGGCTGCGGACAGCACTGCGTGCTACGACGGACCGGCTCGGATTCGCACTCGTCGCGCCGCCTGCGGAGCTCTGCGGCGACAACGCGGCGATCGTCGCCTGGGCCGGGGCCGAGCGGCTGGCGCGCGGCTCGGTCGATGGGCTCGATTTCGCGGCCCGTCCGCGCTGGCCACTGGATGGCGCGGCCGAGCCTGTGCTGGGCTCCGGCAAATCTGGAGCAAAGGCATGAGCACCGAGCCCCGCTTTGCCGTGATCGGAGCAGGCGCCTGGGGCACGGCGCTCGCCCAGTCGATCGCGCACGCCGGCAATCCCGTGGTGCTGTGGGTCCGCGATCCGGCCCTTGCCAGAGTGATTGGCGAGACGCGCCGCAACGAGGGCTATCTGACGGGTGTCGTGCTCGATGGAGCGATCGAGCCGACAGCGGACCTCGGCCGGGCGGCGGCGGCGCGGACGGTCTTGCTTGCGGTACCGGCCCAGCACGTGCGGGCAATCGCCCTGCGGCTCGCTCCAATGCTCGCGCCCGGAACGCCCACCGTCATCTGCGCCAAAGGCCTCGAGCAGGCGAGCGGCCTGCGGTTGTCCAAGGTTCTGGGTGAATGCTTGCCGCAGGCGCTGCCGGCCGTGCTGTCGGGGCCGGGTTTTGCCGGCGAGGTGGCGCGCGGCCTGCCAACGGCGGTGACGCTCGCGGCAGCAAGCCTGCGCGATGCGGAAATGCTCGCCCGTGCGATCGGCCATCGAGGCTTGCGCGTCTACTGGAGCGATGACATCACGGGCGTGGAGCTCGGTGGCGCGTTGAAGAACGTGCTTGCCATTGCCGCCGGCATCGTCATCGGCCGGGCGCTGGGAGCGAGCGCTCACGCGGCGATCGTCACCAGGGGATTTGCCGAGATGACCCGGCTCGCGCTT
>JANNSW010000266.1:0-6262 GCA_031403055.1 Hyphomicrobiaceae bacterium
AGCTCGTTCAGCACGGTCTTGACGCCGAGCAGCGCGCCAGCCGTCCGGCAATGCTCCCAGGGTATCCCCGTCAGCCAGGCGAGCGGCGCGAAGGCATAGCCGAGCAGCCCCTCGAAGGTGAGCCGCGGGCCGAACGGCGCCGTCACCCAGCCGAGCGCCATGTTGGCGAGCGCGACCAGCGCGATCATGACCACCAGCATTGCCGTCACATTGACCAGCAGACCGACGCCTTCCCGGGTGCCTTGGGCGACCGCATCCATGGTCGAGCGCGGCGGGTCGGCGAGTGTGACCGGGGCGGCTTCCTCGCCCATCGTATCGTCGTCCGGCACCATCAACGCAGACAGCAGCAATGCGGCCGGCACACTGATGACCGAGGCAACGATCAGGTGGCCGGCAACGCCAGGAACGCCCGGGCCCAGGATCGCGGCATAGAGCGCGAGCACCGTGCCCGCGACCCCCGCCATGCCGACCGTCATCGTCGCGAACAAGCCGCCCCGGCTCATGCCAGCGAGGTACGGCTTCACCAGCAGCGGCGCCTCGATCATGCCGACGAACACGTTGGCTGCCGCCGACGTGCCGACCGGCCCCGAGACTCCCATCGTGCGCTCGAGCACGAAGGCGAAGGCCGCGACCACCCGCTGCAGGATGCCCCAGTGATAGAGGAGCTTCGAGAGTGCGCTGACGAGCAGCACCAGCGGCAGGGCCTGGAATGCGAGGATGAAGCTATTTTCGGGAGCAGTCGTGGCGTATGGCGCCGGGCTGCCCGCCAGATAGCCGAACACGAGCCGCATGCCGGTCGCCGTCGCCTCCTGCAGCGCGCCGAGGAGGCTGGCGGCCCAGTCGAACCCGCCGCGCAAGGCCGGCACGTTCAGCATCAGTGCGGCGACGCCGAGCTGCAGGGCGAGACCCGCGCCGACGATCCGGATGAGCCGGAGCGAGCTGAGGGCTTCCCGCCGTTCCGACATGAGCCACGCGAGCAGTGGAAAGGCGATGAGGCCGATCAGGCTTTGCGCTTGCAGCGGCATGACCGGTCCTCAATCGCTGGCCGCGTTGTCCGGATCCGCCTCAACCGACGATCTCGAACTGGGCGAAGTTGAGCCCGATCTCGAGGGCCGCGTTCTCCACACTGTCGGAGCCATGGGCGGAATTGCGCTCGATCGACTCGGCGCACTCCTTGCGGATGGTGCCGGGCTCGGCATTGGCCGGATTGGTCGCGCCCATCACGTCGCGATAGCGCTTGACCGCGTTGTCGCCCTCCAGCACCTGCACCACGATCGGACCCGAGGTCATGAACTTGACGAGATCGCCATAGAAGGGGCGCGCCTTGTGCACCTCGTAGAACCTCTCCGCCTGCGCCTGGGACCACCTCACCCGCTTCTGCGCGATGATCCTGAGGCTGGAGGCCTCGATCATCGCATTGATCTTGCCGGTCAGGTTGCGGGCGGTGGCGTCGGGCTTGATGATCGAGAAGGTGCGTTCGGTCGCCATGCGGGGTCCCCCTTTGGAATGCAGTCGATGGCCGAGAGTCTCGGGCGGCGTTATAGCTGTGCCCTCCGACACCAGCAAGGAAAGGAGCGCCGCATGCGAGCGATCGAGTATCGGGAAGCCAGCAGCGACGTGCGGGCCGTCTACGATGACATCAAGGCGACGAGGAAGGTCGCCGACGTCAACAATTTCTGGAAGCACCTCGCCAACGAGCCGCGGATGCTCGCCCATGTCTGGGCGAGCCTGAAAGAGATGATGGGGCCGGGCGCGCTCGATCCCCTGACGAAGGAGCTGATCTACGTGGCGGTCTCGGCGACCAACAATTGCGAGTACTGCATGGCGAGCCATGGTGTGGCGGCCCGTGCGAAGGGCGCGACCGAAGCCCAGATGAACGAGCTCATCGCCATTGTCGGCCTCGCCAACATGACGAACCGGCTGGCGAATGCCTATGGCGTACCGGTCGATGAGGCGTTCAAGCGCAAGGATTGAGCGGGGAGTCGTGTTCGGCTATCCTTGCCGCCATGAACAAGCCCGTCACCGAACGCATCACGGCCGCCGAGGCAGCCGCGCATCTGCCCGACATGCTCGAGCGCGTGCGCCTGGAAGGCGTCGTGTTCGAGATCACGAGCGGTGACGAGGTGGTCGCGCGCGTGGTGCCGCTTGAAGGGAAAAAGGCGTTGACGTCCGAGGAGTTTGACCGGGCTATCAAGTCCTGGCCGCGACTCGGCGCCGAGGAGGCGAAGCTCTGGGAGGAAGAGGTCGCAGCTATTCGGCGCGAATTGCCGCTTCCACCGAATCCATGGGAATAGTCGTCGATACAAGCGTCCTCATCCGGCTGGAGCGTACGAACAGCCCCAGACCTTTCGCACGGTTTGGACTACCCGGAGGCATATTCATCAGCGCCATCACGCTCTCTGAAATGCGAGTGGGCATCGAGCTCGCGGACAATGAGAAGCGTCGAGCAAAAAGGGAGTCGTTTGTGGCTTCTGTGCTGACGGATGCGGTAGTTCTTTCATTTGGCCAAGATGAAGCGCCTACCCACGCTGGGCTTTGTGCCAAGTTGCGGCGTACCGGCACCATGATCGGCGCGCACGACCTCTTGATCGCGGCAACCGCTGTCCATCATGGACATGCCGTGGTGACAGCCAATTTCAGCGAGTTCGAGCGGGTCGACGGGCTGACCGTGTTGTGCTGGACCGATCCGTAGCTGGCGCTCGCGCGGACTCAATCCCCCCGCAGTTGCCGCGCCGCGATCGGGTAGATGCCTTCGTGGCCGATCATCCAGACCGAGAGGCCGTCCTGGCCGAGCAGCGGCGCGAACGCCTCGTCGAGCACGTTGAGGCCGCCCGTGTAGGCGCCAAACGCCGGCATCACGAGGCGCTGGCCGTTGCCGACGAAGCATGGCCGCCTGACGCCCAGGCCGTGACGGGCGATGCGGGCAGCCGGATGCAGGTGGCCGGCGATCTCGCGCAGTTGCGGGCCGGGGCGCGGCTCGTGCCGCAGCATCAGGCCGCCCAAGAGCAGCTCGGCCGCGACCGCGCCGCCCAGCTCCTCGGGGATCTCGGGATCGTGGTTGCCGGTGATCCAGAGCCAGTCGCGCCCCTCCTGCAGCGTGCGGATGGCATCGAGGTCCTCGGGCGCCAGCCGTTCCGCCGCGTGGCGGTCGTGCAGGCTGTCGCCGAGGCAGACGACGATGTCGGGGTCCAGCCGCTCGATCGTGCGCGCGAGCCGGCCGAGCGTCGTGCGGGTGTCATAGGGGGGCAGGAACGAGCCGCGTTCGGCGAGCGCGGAGCCCTTCTCCAGATGCAGGTCGGAGACGATCACTGCGCGCTCGGCCGGTAAATGAAGGGCGCCCGACTTGTCCGCGACCACGGGCTTGCCCGCGATCACGATGCGGCTGGCCGTGAAGTTGACCTCGCCCGCCTGCATTGCGCCCGCTGCCGCCCTATCCATCGCGCATCGCCTCCCCGATCAGCTCTGCGCTCGCCTCGCGCAGCAGCATGTCGCGATCCTGCCCGACGACCCGCACATGCCCGATGTCGAGCAGCACCGGCACCGCAAGCGGCGAGACCCTCGGCAGCGACTTATGCCTGATTCGGCCCTCGGCGCGCTTAAGGAAAGCTCCGAGCCGGCCAATGTCGAGCATCCCCGAGGCCGCGTCCAGATAGGCGGCTTCCAGCAGCACATGGCCCGGCTCATGCGCTCTCAGCACGTCGTAGACGAGGTCGGTGGAGATGGTGACCTGGCGTCCGGTCTTCTCGCGGCCGGGATGGCGGCGCTCGATCAACCCGGCAATCACCGCGCAATTGCGAAAGGTCCGCTTCATCAGGCTCGATTCCGCCATCCAGGCATCGAGGTCGTCGCCCAGCATGTCCGCCTCGAACAAGGCCGCAAGATCGAGCCGGCCGTCGGCGATCATCGCCGATAGGTCGGTCGCGCACCAGACCGCGAGCGCATACTCGCTGGCGATGAAGCCGAGCGGCTTTGCACCGATCCGGTCGAGCCGGCGCGTCAGCAGCATGCCCAGCGTCTGGTGGGCGAGCCGGCCCTCGAATGGGTAGGCGAGGAGGAAGTGCCGGCTGCCGTTGGGAAAAGTCTCGACCAGCGTCTCGTCGGCGCGCGGGATCAGCGAGCGGCGGCGTTGGATCGCCAGCCATTCGGCGACCTGTGGCGGCAGCTTTGCCCATTGCCGCTCGTCGGCGAGGATCAGGCGCACGCGCTCGGCCAGATAAGTCGACAGCGGGAATTTGCCGCCCTCATAGCTCGGTACGCGCGGATCCTGCGAGCGGGTGCGCGAGACGAAGGCCTCGGTCTCGCGCAGCGCCTCGAACCGCAGCACCTCGCCCGCGAACATGAAGGTATCGCCGGGACTGAGCTGCTCGATGAACCATTCCTCGATCTCGCCGAGCACGCGGCCGCCCATGAAGGCCCGGCCTGGGCGAAGTGCTGCCCGTTGCCCGACGAGGCGCACCTTCAGCATCGGGGCTTCGATGATCGTTCCGACGTTCAAGCGATACTGCCCGGCAAAGCGGGGATGGGTCAGGCGCAACCGTCCATCGGGCATGGGTTTCAGGCGCGCAAAGCGCTCATAGGCTTTCAGCGCGTACCCACCGGTCGATACGAATTGCACCACCCGGTCGAACTGGTCGCGCGAGAGACCCCAGTAAGGCGAAGCCGAGCGCACCTCGGCAAAGAGCTGATCGGGGAGGAACGGCTCCGAGCAGGCGGTGCCGAGCACGTGCTGAGCGAGCACGTCGAGGCCGCCGGGGCGCACCGGGGGCGTATCCTGCGCCCCTTCGCGCGCGGCCTCCAGCGCGGCACGGCACTCCATCACCTCGAAGCGGTTCGCCGGCACGAGAATCGCGCGGGAAGGCTCCTCCAGCCGGTGGTTGGCGCGTCCGATCCGCTGCGCGAGCCGGCTAGCCCCCTTCGGCGCCCCGACCTGGACGACCAGATCGACGTCGCCCCAGTCGATGCCGAGATCGAGGGTCGAGGTCGCGATCACTGCCCGCAGCCGGCCCGCGGCCATGGCGGCCTCGACCTTGCGGCGCTGGCTCACGTCGAGCGAGCCGTGGTGCAGCGCAATCGGCAGCCTATCCTCGTTCATCTCCCACAGCGCCTGGAACAGCAGCTCGGCCTGGCTGCGGGTATTGACGAAGACCAGCGTCAGGCGATGCGCCTTGATGGCAGCGTAGATCTCGGGCATCGCATAGCGCGCCGAATGGCCCGACCAGGGTAGGTGCTGCTCGGTCTCCAGGATCGAGATTTCGGGCTCCGCGCCTCCCCTGGCGAGCACGAGTCCGGCGAGCTGCGTCACGCTCTCCTCAGGGGCTTGGCGGGCGAGGAAAGCCTGCAACTCGGAAGGCCGTGCGATCGTGGCCGACAGCCCGACGCTGATCGCCTGCGGCGCCAGCGTGCGCAGCCGGGCGAGACCGAGCGCCAGCAGGTCGCCGCGCTTGGAGGTGACGAGCGCATGCAACTCGTCGAGCACGATCGAGCGCAACTGGCCGAGCAGCCGATTGGCCTGGGGATGGGAGATCAGGAGCGCGAGCTGCTCGGGCGTCGTCAGCAGGATCTGCGGGGGACGGTGGCGCTGGCGGGTGCGGCGCGAGGCCGGCGTATCGCCGGTGCGGGTCTCGATGCGGATCGGCAATCCCATCTCGGTGACCGGGGCCATCAGGTTGCGCTGCACGTCGACGGCGAGCGCCTTCAACGGCGAGATGTAGAGCGTGTGCAGATCGGAGGTGTCGGCATCGGGCGGCACCCGGCTGAGCTCGACGAGGCTCGGCAGGAACCCAGCGAGCGTCTTGCCGGCGCCGGTCGGCGCGATCAGCAGGCTCGAGCGCCGGTCGCACGCGGCAGCCAGCAGATCGAGCTGATGCGGCCGCGGCCGCCAGCCGCGCGCCGAAAACCAAGCTCGGAATGGCGCGGGGAGGAGGTCGGACGAGGCGGCGTTGCGCAGGCGGGTGCGGGACATGGTCGAGGTCATAACATTCCCGCTCGACGCAAGCAGTGGGGATCGGGTTCGAAGTAGACTCTCAACCAATGCCACACCCGTCATCCCGGACAGCCGATCGCAGCGGCTTCCGGGGAAACGGTATCGGCAGCAATCGGCCGGTTCCGAAATCACAAACCAGCCAGGCCCTTGGCCTTGGCGACGGCGTAGCGGAACATCTCGGGAGTGAGGCGGTTGGTGTTGGTGTTGTAGCGGGAGCAATGGTAGCTGTCGACGAGATGGACGCCGTCCGCCAGCCGGTGTGCGGCGCCGTGCGCGAAG
>JANNSW010000267.1:0-5144 GCA_031403055.1 Hyphomicrobiaceae bacterium
CGGCCGGTCAGCATGTTCGCCTCTGCAATCATGCCCGGCATGATCGGCAACCTACGGCCGTTCTTCTCGATGTAGGCATTGTCCGTGCGCACCTCGAGCAGAAAATAGCTGTCACCCCGCTCGGTCACGATCGCATCGGCACCGATCCTCTCGACCCGCCCTTTCAACGTCCCGTAGATCGTGTAGTCGTAGGCCGTGAGCTTGACGGTCGCGGACATGCCCGGACTGAGGAAGGCCACGTCGCGCGGCCCGACGCGAGCCTCCACCAGCAACGTGTCGTCGAGCGGCACGATCTCGACGATGTCGGCGGCCGGCTTCAGCACCTGGCCGATGGTGTTGACGTGCAGCCGCTTGACGATGCCGCGCACGGGCGAGCGCACCTCGGTGCGTGCCACCTTGTCGGCCTGCCCGCGCCTCATCTTCTCCAGCGCCGACAGCTCGATCTCGATGGCGCTGAGCTCTTTGAGTGCGTCGGCGCGGTAGGCCATGCGCTGCTGCTCCTCGTCGTTGCGCCCCTGGGCGAGGGCAGCCGCGAGCCGTGGCAAGCTCAATCGCGCGACCTCGAGATCGCCCGCGAGCTCTGCGATGCGGGATTCCAGGCGGATCAGCTCGACCCTGGCTGCCGCACCAGAGCGCACCAGCGGACTGGTCAGCTCCAGCTCGCTCTTGGCAAGCTTCAGGCCGACTTCCAAGCCGCGAATCCTCGCCTCGGTCTCGCCGATCGTGCCGAGGCGCTGCTCGACCTCGCGGGCGAGCGCGGACAGTGCCGCCCCGGCCTCGCTGCGCCGCGCCTCGAACTCCTGGCGCTGCTGGCGGGCGAGATCGGGGCGCTGCTCGGTAACCTCGGCGGGCATCTCGAGCTGGTCCGATCCGGCGATCGTCGCGGTCAGCCGGGCAGCCTTGGCTTTCAGCCCCAGGATCTGCTCGTCCTTGCCCTCTAGATCCGATCCAAAGCCGGTGTCATCAATCCGCAACAGCAGATCACCCTTGGCAACCAAGGCTCCCTCCGAGGTCAACAGGTCCCCGACGATACCGCCCTCCAGGCTCTGCACCACTTGGATCTTGCGCGCCGGGATGACGCGGCCTTGAGCAACCACCACCTCGTCGATCGAAGCGAGCGCGGCCCAGCCGAAGAAGGCCGCCACCAGTGCGACGAGTGCGGTACTGGCAAGGCGGGCCGCCAGTGGCGCGTCCGCCAGCAACTCGCCACTGGCGAAGGTTGACAGACCGTGCGGCTTGCTCGCGCCGGTCATGTGCTGCCTCCCGCAAGCCGAACCGCCGCGAGGCGCTGCGAAGTGCCGGCCGCGAGCTGCCCGAGCACCCGCTCCTTGGGGCCATCCGAAACGATGCGGCCTGCGGCGAGGACGATCACGCGGTCGACGAGCTCCAGGGTCGCATGCTTGTGGGTCACGAGCAGCAAGGTGCGATCGGCGAGCAGCGGCTTCAGCCGCTCGATCACGAGCTGCTCGCTGCGCCCGTCCATTTCGCTGGTGGGCTCGTCGAGCAGCAGCAGGCGCGGCCGCCCCAACAGCGCGCGCGCAAGTGCGAGCGATCGCTTCTGGCCGCCCGATAGGCCTTCGCCGCGCTCGCCGAGCTCGGTATCGAAGCCACGCCCTTGCCGCGCGATCCATTCCAGCGCGCCGGCAGCAGTTGCCGCTGCGATCAACTCGCTGTCGCTGGCACCGGGCCGGTGCATGACGATGTTCTCGCGGATCGTTCCGCGGAACAGCACCGCATCCTGGCCGAGATACCCGCACTGCAACCGCAGGGCTGCCGGATCGAGGCCCGCCAGTCCGATGCCATCGATCAGCGCCCGCCCGACCGTGGGCTCGTGGAGCCTGATCGCGAGCTTCAGGATCGTGCTCTTGCCCGATCCGATGGCGCCGAGGATGCCGACACGCTCGCCCGGCCCCACCTTGAATGTCACGCCGGCGAGCACCGGCGGATCGGATGCGACATAGGCGAAGTCCACGCTCTCGAACTCGATCGCGCCATCGAGCACCGGCTTGACGATGAGGCGGCAATTGCCCGGGCGTTCCTGCACCGCCTCGAGCACCGGCTTCAGCGCCGCCCTGGCCTGACGGATCTGGTGGAGCCGCGTTGCCAGCGCCACCACCTGGGACACGGGTTGCATCGCCCGCGACAGCAGCATGACCGAGGCCATCAGCGCGCCGGCCGTAATGTCGCCCGCGGCCACCATCGGAACACCCAGCACAACGACAGCGATCGTCGCAGCTGCCTGGCCGAGCGAGACGGTCTGCAGCCCGATCGCCGAGCAGAGCCGAATGGCGGTACCCTGGCGGAGCTGGTCGACGGTGCTGCGCTCGTGGCGGGCGGCGGCCCAGCCCTCGGCGCCCAGCGCCTTGATCGTCTCGAGCCCCGAGAGCAACTCGACCAGGACCGCGTTGCGCGCCGCGCCGCGCTCGCTGGCCTTGGCTGCCAGCCGGCCGAGCGGCAGTTGAATCAGCAGCACGATCGCGAGCACGACCGGAATGGTGATAATGGGGACCAGCACCAGCGAGCCCCCAAGGACCGCCATGATCACCACATAGAGCAACCCGAAGGGCAGATCGCCCAACGCCGCCAGCGTCAACGAGGTGTTGAACTCGCGTAGCGTCTCGGTCTCGCGCAACGTATTGGTGCTGACGCCGACGGCACGGCCACGCGCGGTCAGGCGGGCGCCGAGCACGCGTGCGAACACGCCGGTCGAGACCAGGATGTCCGAGCGCCGGCTGGCGACGTCGATCAGATAGCCGCGCAACGTGCGCAGCGCGAGATCGAACAGTGCAGCCAGGCCCGCCCCCAACGCCAGCGCAAACAGGGTCGTCATCGCGTTGTTGGGGAGCACGCGATCATAGACATTCATGGTGAAAAGCGGGATCGCCAGGCCCAGCAGATTGACGGCAACGGTTGCGGCCACGGCATGCGCATAGAGCCGGGCGTTGCCGGCCAGCACCCGGCTCGAGAGCAAGCGCGAGAGCGCGAGATCGTCGTCCAGCGTCGCGTCGCTCGACGGCGAGACGAGGAGGATTTGATCGATGCGGGCAGCGAGGCGGCTGAGGCGCACCTGCTCGCTGGCCGGCTCGCCTTCCTCGGGGAAGAGGCAGAAGCCGGCCCGGCCGCGACCGTCAATGCGCTCGATCACGCCAATCCGGCCGTCGCGCAGGAGGGCGATGGCCGGGCACTGGTTCTGCAGCAGCCGGCGTAGGGGCCGCATCGACCGCTCGACCTGCAAACCAAGCCGTGCAGCAGCTTCGGGCAGATGATCAGGCGACAGCCGGCCCGCGACCAGTGGCACACCGGCTGCAAAGCTCCGCGGGTCGACGTGAACATGATGGGCGAGCGCGACGCGCCGAAAGGCCTCGATGCAGGGGTCGGACGCCCTTGGAGCGTCGAGCCGGGGCGTCACGACGCATGCAGCAGCGGCGGCGGACCGCGGCTGCTGTGCGTGGGTCCGGCCCTGCTGGGCGGTGGCCAAAAGGCACTCCATCGGTAAATGAATCAATCGCCTGAGAGAATTAGCTCGTAAACAGCTTAAGCTGGATTTAACAGACCATTGAATTCGGCGGCCGGCTCAGGTGTGGCGGCTGGCTGAGATTGCCGGGACACACGCCGGCGCCGATGCAAAGGCAGCCCCTAAGACTGATGCCGCGCCACTGGCTTGCGGCAACGCGGGCAGGCGAGGGGGTAGCAGGCGCGGCAGAACGGCTTGCCGCAAGAGGGGCACGGCGCCTGGCCGGCTGCCTCGGTCAAGTGCAGTCGGTCGTCGCACACGAGACGCCCGCCAGTGAGGCCATCACCCCAGTCGCTCGGCGCCGGCTCCATCTCGCGGGCGGCGATGTGCCAATCCATGGCGATGGTTCGCTCCCCCTTTCGCCGCTTGATCAGCAGCATGTGGCGATGGACCGGTGAGAGCAGAACGAGCGCCTGCACCCATTCGACCTTCACGGTGAGCGCATAGTTGTGGCGCAGGTCGTCGAGCTTGGACGCGTACTCACGCTCGATCGCGGCGACACGCATGCGCTCCCGCTCGATGGCGGACGCAGTCTTCTCGCCCGGCTTCCCGCCGGTCGGGCGCTCGAGATTTGCCAGCTTGAGGAGGGCGGCCCCACGCAGGTCGTCGTGATAGGTGTGCACCCGCTGGCGGTCGCGATCGAGACGACGGCGCATCGCGGCGAGAAACGGCGCGAGGTCGGCTCGCACCAGGCGATCGACCAGCGGCCCCGTGCGAGCGGCAATGGTGGCGGCATTCCACATCGCTCCTGCGGCGCGAGCCACGCCCGGATCCGCCGCTTGCCAGTCGCTGGCGCGATCGAGCGACTGGCGCAGCGCGGCCACCAGCTCGGCGTCGAGGGTCGAGCCGGTGCTGCAGTTGAAGCCGAGCCAGACCAGCCCTTCTCGTTTCTCATCCGAAATCGCGGTGTGGCGGAAAGCGAGCAGCAGGCAACGACTCCAGCCTCGCTCGACGCCCTTGAGGCGCCAAACCGCGTTGGGCAGTGTCAACGCCCGATCGATGAGGCGCTGTGGATCGTTGGGCGGCGGGTCCCCATCCGGCAGCAGGAGCTGCCGCTCGGCGAGGCGTCCACGATCTCCCAGCAGTGCGCCCAGACGCTCGAGCCAATCGTCCTCCAGGCCGATCGGGATCGAACCAGCCGGCGCCGCCGCGCCGAAGCCGAGATGCGCCAGCTCGGGCCAGCCGTATGCCGCGCGCAGCGCCGCCGGTGCCATCACGTCGAGGCCGTCGGGCTCGACGGTCTCCACCACCGCGCCCTCCCCTTCCAGCAAATCAGCGACGAGCTTGCGCAGCGCCGTCATTGGCCATCCCCTATCTCGCCCGTGTCAGCTCACGCCGTCTCGAAGTCCTGGCCGAACAGCCGCTCGTCGAGCTCCTTGGCGCCCTGGTGCTGGCGGCGTGCGTCCTCGAGCCGATTGCCCAGGGCCTCGAAGGCGGCGGCTCGGCCGGCATCGCTTGCCTCCAGCCAAGCGTCGAGCACGAGGTCTGGGAAATCGCGTTCCTCCTCGAAGCTACCGAGGATCGCGCCGACCTCGCCGACGACCAGCTCGAACATGGAAATCTTTTCCTCGATCAAGCGCAGCACCTGCTCCTCGATGGTGCCGCGGGTGACGAGGTTGAACACGAACAC
>JANNSW010000268.1:0-1802 GCA_031403055.1 Hyphomicrobiaceae bacterium
CGGCCCGGGCGTCGCCACCGCCCGCCAGGTGCAGGGCAAGGAGCTGAGCTACAACAACATCGCCGATACCGACGCCGCCCTCGAGCTGATCGCCGAGCTGGCCTCGACCGCCCATACCGCTGTCGCCATCATCAAGCATGCCAACCCGTGCGGCGCCGGCATCGGGGTGAGCCCGATCGAGGCCTACCGCAAGGCGCTGCGCACCGATCCGGTGAGCGCGTTCGGTGGCATCGTGGCGCTGAGCCGGCCGCTCGACGGGGCGACCGCGCGCGAGATCGTGAAAGTGTTCACCGAGGTGATCGTGGCGCCAGACGCCGGCGCCGAAGCGCTCGCCGTGCTGGCAAGCAAACCCAATCTGCGGGTGCTGCTGACGGGTGGCGTGCCCGCGCCCGACGCGGACGGCCTCGTCATTCGCGCTGTCGGCGGCGGGTTCCTCGCGCAATCGCGCGACAGCGGCTCGATCGATGGACGCGAGTTGACGGTAGTGACGAAACGGGCTCCCACCAGTCTCGAGCTCGCCGACTTGCGCTTTGCCTTCAAGGTCGCCAAGCACGTCCGCTCCAACGCCATCGTCTATGCGCGCGATGGCGCGACTGTCGGCATCGGCGCCGGCCAGATGAGCCGGATCGATTCGACCCGCATTGCCGCCATCAAGGGCAAGGACGCCGCATCGGCTGCAGGCCTCGACGCGCCGCTGACCAAGGGCTCCGTCGTTGCCTCCGACGCCTTCTTTCCCTTCGCCGACGGGCTGATCGCCGCCGCCGGGGCTGGCGCAACCGCGATTATCCAGCCCGGCGGATCACTCAAGGACAGCGAGGTCATTGCCGCGGCCGATGCGCGTGGCCTCGCCATGGTCTTCACCGGCCTTCGGCACTTTCGCCACTGACCGCTGTGGCTCTTTGGCATCAGCTTTGAAATTCCTCCCGCCCGCCACAAAGCCGCCCAAAGTCAAGCCCCATCGACCATATTTTGGCTTGAAATCCCGTCTATCCAACCCAGCTATGGACAACGAAGGTTGCAGTGTGCAGCCGAGAGGGATCGACGCCATGGGCCTCCATGTCACCCATTTCGAGCCGGAGCCGAGACAGGTCGAAGCGCGCCACAGCGACGCTTGGCGCCTTGCCGATGGGCTTGCGCATGCCTTCCAGAATTGGACCGGCGCTTCGGGCCGGCGCTATCGCCACACAATCCATACGCTGATCGCCTGCCCGGTGCTGCCGGAGGCGAACTACCTGATGGTGCGCCGCCAAGCCGATGGCAGCCGCCAGGTGTTGCGGATTGCGCGCACGCGCCACCAGTCGATGTCGCTCAACCTCGCCGAGATCCGCCATAGCGCGGCCAGGATCGGCGCCAACGAAATCCACGTGCACCTCCAGGCTTGCAGCCTCGAGGATCGCACCAAGATCGAGGCCGACCTGCAGGCTGGCCTTTTCGCCGAGCTCTCCGCCGAGCCGGCGCTGCGTCCCGACAGTGGTCTCCTCTGCTGACACTGGGGCCAGCGCCGGCCGGCACCTGACAACCACTTCGATCCGCCAAACGACAACGGCGGCACCCGGGAGGTGCCGCCGTTGTCGTTTGAGCGCTTTCACGTAGGTCGGACTGAGGCAGCGCAGCTGCCGATGTCCGACAGGCCATTGCCACCGCATGTCCGCATGTCGGACATCGCTCGGCACGAGGCCGGGCTACCCAGAAACAAGGGCGGGCAGAGTGGCACTGGCGGCGCTGCTCGCGCAAGGAGCGGCGGGCGTCAGTGTGACCTCGAAGCCGAGGCTCTCGAGGCGGGCTTGCAAGTGCGTTGCGAG
>JANNSW010000269.1:0-7217 GCA_031403055.1 Hyphomicrobiaceae bacterium
GCGAGTTGGCGGGAAGCCATATCCTCGAGCATGCGCTGGCGGAGCGGCGAGACAGTGATAGGGTTCGTCATGGGGAGTTCTGTCCTGAGTGAGGGTTGCGAACCCCTCGATCCTCAGGACGGAGCTCCCCGCCCCGTTACCTCTATCGTCTCAACTGGTTACCGCCGCTCACACGCGCCGGCCCATCGGCTCTTGCGTCCCGCTCCGCGGGCTGTCGCGCAGCGACTTCGTGCTGTGACCCAGTCCCACTTCGTTCTCTTTGTCTGCATCCGACGGCAGCGGAAGTTCCCTGTCAAGGCACCGGGAGAGATGCCGATGGTAAAGATGGCTCACTTTGAGACCAAGACACCCTCCCGCGCAAGAGCGCTGTGCGCGTCCGCTGCACCCCCCCCGGCCCCCGGCGGCGGCCACGCAGCCTGCGCGCTGCGTCGAATTTCTTCGTCCCAACAATGCACTGAGGCCCAATCGAGCGTCAGCGTGGGCGTACGGCCTGCCCTGGCCCGGCCGCCGGCAGCCTTGACTCTGCCTGCTCTCCTGCCGATATCGAATGCTTTGGCGCGGGGGTGATCCCGGCCGCTCGGGAGCGAGACCACGATGGACCTCTGGCATGGCACGACGATCCTGACTGTCCGCAAAGGGGGGCGCGTGGTCGTCGCCGGCGACGGGCAGGTGAGCCTGGGGGCAACCGTGATCAAGGCCAACGCGAGGAAGGTGCGCACGCTCGGCAAGGGCGAGGTGATCGGCGGGTTCGCTGGCGCGACGGCGGACGCCTTCACCCTGTTCGAGCGGCTCGAAGCCAAGCTCGACCAGTACCCGGACCAGCTGGTGCGGGCCTGCGTCGACCTCGCCAAGGATTGGCGCACCGACCGCTACCTGCGCCGGCTCGAAGCCATGATGCTGGTTGCCGACCGCCGCTCGAGCCTCGTGCTGACCGGCACCGGCGACGTGCTGGAGCCCGACGGGCATGTGATGGGGATCGGATCGGGGGGCAACTACGCGCTCGCCGCCGCGCGGGCGCTGGTCGACATGGACCTCGACGCGGAGGCGATCGCCCGCAAGGCGATGGACATCGCCGCCGACATCTGCGTCTACACCAACCGTAATCTCGTGGTCGAAAGCCTCGAGAGCGAGCGCTGACCGGGTCATGACAACCGAAGCAATTCATACGTTCCAGCGGTTGGCGAGCGATGACATTGCGCTCGTCGAAGCCTGGCTGGCCGAGCGGCATGTGGCCAAGTGGTTCCGCGATCATGGGGAGGTCGTCGCCGACGCCAGGGCCGACATCGGCGGGGCGGGCGGTCAGCCGTTGCTGATGCTGCTCGCCGGCGAGCCGGTCGGCTTCGTTGCGGCACGGCCGCTCACGGGCGCCGGCCCATCGGCCTGCCGGGTCGAGCCGTATGGCACGATGGCGCTCACTTTTTTCATCGGCGTTCCCGCCGCCCTTGGAGCGGGCCACGGTGCGCGCTTCGTTGGCCAGCTCGCGGCAGGCCTGCTGGCGGCGGGTTGCCCGCGCGTGATCGCGTCCCCCGACGCGCGCAATATCTCGGCAATCGGCAGTCTTGGCCGCGCCAACTTCAAGCCGGCCGGCATGGTCGATCTGCCGCGCGGCCGCGGACTCAAAATGGCAAGGACAGAATGACCAATTTCTCCCCGCGTGAGATCGTCTCCGAGCTCGACCGCTACATCATCGGCCAGCACGAGGCCAAGCGCGCCGTCGCGATCGCGCTCAGGAACCGCTGGCGCCGCCAGCAGCTCGGCGATGACCTGCGTGACGAGGTGCTGCCCAAGAACATCCTGATGATCGGCCCGACGGGCGTCGGCAAGACCGAGATCTCGCGCCGGTTGGCCAAGCTCGCCAACGCCCCGTTCCTGAAGGTGGAGGCGACCAAGTTCACCGAGGTCGGCTATGTCGGTCGCGACGTCGACCAGATCGTGCGCGATCTGATGGAGGCGGGCATCGGCCTCGTGAAGGAGGGCAAACGCAAGGAAGTGAAAGCCAAGGCCCATCTCGCGGCGGAAGAGCGGGTGGTCGACGCTCTCGTCGGTCAGAATGCGAAACCCGGCACACGTGACGAATGGCGCCGGCGGCTGCGCGCGGGCGAGGTCAATGACAAGGAGATCGACGTCCAGGTGGCCGATACCGGAGGCGGTCTGCCGACCTTCGAGATCCCCGGCATGCCGGGCGCGCAGCTCGGCATGATCAACCTCAACGAGATGCTCGGCAAGGCCATGGGCGGCGCCCGCACCAAGACCCGGCGGATGGTGGTCGCCGATAGCTACGAGATCCTGATCCAGGAGGAATCCGACAAGCTGATCGACCAGGAGGGCATCGTCGAGGAGGCACTGCGGCTGGTCGAGAACAGCGGCATCGTGTTCATCGACGAGATCGACAAGATCTGCGCGCGCTCGGAGCGGATCGGCGCGGACGTCTCGCGCGAGGGCGTGCAGCGCGACCTCCTCCCGATCATCGAGGGCACGACCGTCGGCACCAAGTATGGTCCGGTGAAAACCGATCACATCCTCTTCATTGCGTCAGGCGCCTTCCATGTGGCCAAACCTTCCGACCTGCTGCCCGAGCTGCAGGGGCGGCTGCCGATCCGGGTCGAGCTGCGGGCGCTCGGCAAGGACGATCTCCGCCGCATCCTGACCGAGCCGGAGGCCAGCCTCATCAAGCAATACGTGGCGCTGCTCGCGACCGAAGGGGTGGAGCTGGCCTTTACCGCGGACGGGATCGATGCGATCGCCGATATCGCGGTCGAGGTGAACGCAAGCGTCGAGAACATCGGCGCGCGGCGGCTCTCGACGGTGATGGAGCGCGTGCTCGACAAGGTGAGCTTCGATGCGACCGACCGCTCCGGCGAGCGTGAGGTCGTGGATGCAGCCTATGTGCAGCTCCATGTGGGCGATCTGGCCAAGAACACGGACCTGTCGCGGTTCATTCTGTGAGGCTCATTGCCGAAGGAGCCCCTGCCGGCGCTGCAATCAACTGTCGAGGAGCGACTCCAGATCGGGCGCACCGAGCATGTGGTCGGTCCAGCGGTCGAGGGCCTCGTTGTCCGCTTTGAGCACGCGCTGACGGATTGTCCTCGGCAGGCGACCGAAACGCTGGGCAAGCAGCCGCAGGAGCAGCTCGGCCTTGCCTTCCACCTTCCCCTTGGCCATGCCCTCGGCCTTGCCACGCTCGAGGGCCCGCTTCTCCAGCGCCTGCAGGACGTCCATGCTGTCACCTCCATGCTTTGCCGTGACGGCGTCGATCGCCTCGATCAAACGCGCTTGGCCGACACCGACCGGACTCATTTCAATATAGACGAGAAGCTCTCTGATTTCCATGAGATCGAGCCGCAACACCTCGTCGAGCAGCACCTCGAGGCGCAGCGGCAGATCGGGCCGAAGGGCGTACTTCATGACCATCAGAAATGCCCTGAGACGCTGCTCGCGCGAGAGCTCGTCGTCCGAAATCCCGGCGAGGTCGACCAGTCCGTGCGTGAAATCTGGAACGGCGTGAAGCAGGGCCTCCGGCAGCGTGCCGAAGAGATTGCGGAAGGATCTCGAAACGCTCCAGCCGCGCGGCCCCTGGTGGACGACGAGAGTCAGCACCGGCGGCAGCGGCAGTCCATGCTTGTCGGCGATCCATTTTTCCCAGATCCGCACCTGGTAGCGCAAGAGCTGCAACGGCGTCAGCACATCGGATGCGCTCTTGTGCTCGAGCAGCAGGAAGGCGAGCACCTCGCGCTCGGCCCCGCCTTGAATGCGAAGGCGCAGCCGGTAGAGAACGTCGGTATGGTACTGGCGCAGGCGGTCATCGACAAAGGAGCCCGGCATGAGCTCAGGCGGCGCCGGCGCCAGCATGTCGGAGATCTCGCGGGGCAGTTGCTCGCGCAGAAAGACATCGACCGTCCGCGCGTCGCCCATGAGCCGCTTGAAGAGCACGTCGTGCGGGCTCGCGGCCGGCTCCCGCGCCATGCCTATCCCCTCCCGAGGCTCGCCGCGACCAGCCAGAGCATTGCGCCGATGGTGAGGAGCGGAAAGCCGGCGTACTGCGCGATGCGCACCGCGGCGGTAAAGCGGCGGTGCTCGAGCACCTTGGAGCTGTCGCCAACGACCGACAGCCCGATCATCAGGGCGACGCCGGCATAGGTCACCATGAAGATGCGATCGGCGAGCGTTGCCTGGTCGGCGCCGACGTCGGGCAGCGAGAGATAGAGTGCAATCGCCGACAGCAGCGCGGTCACCTGGATCGCGATCATCGAGTCGAAGCGCTCGCGCCCGAGATAGACCGAGAAATAGGTGACGAGCAGGATGAAAGCGAGCGGCACGATCACGCGCATGGTGAAGTCGACACCGAGGCGGGCGACGACAAAGGTTTGATTGAACTTGTAGAAACGGACTGTCTGCTTGCCATCGGCAGCCACTGCAAGGGTGGGTACGATGTCGTGATCGGAGCCCACATAGCCGTCACGCAGGTCCCAACCGTCGAAGGGAGCGAGTTGGTGCGGCGGCGCCTCCTCTGGCGGCTGGATCAAGAACGGCCGCAAGGTGGAGGCCGGTTGGAAGCTCACCGATAGGCGCTGCAGGTCGAACGGGTAGTCGTCGAGCTCAGGCTCGAACGTGAACCTGCCGGCGATCTTGTAGGTCTTGATGCCTGCCGGGAACGACGTCCCCGCACTGCCACCGTGGATCTCACGAATGATCAGCTGGGTGTCGTGGCCAGCCTCCGAGCGAAGGGCATTGGTGAACTCGATGTCGGCGATGCCCAGGCTCGCGTCCTCGCTGTGCAGCGACAGGTAGAGCTCCGCGTCGAAGCTATCGTCGCCGGTGTCGATCCGTGAGATCCGGATCAGGTCGAGCGAGGTGTAGAGGACGGAGACAGGCTGCAATCCCTGGCCGGTGCGGCGATACTGCCATGGCGCAAGCATCAGCCGGTCGCTGCCGCCGCGGCGCCAGGTGACCAGCGTGTCGTCGGCGATCGTGCGATGTGGGGTGAAGGCCCAATCCTGCCACAGGCCGCGGAAGGTATCCTGGCCGTCGAGATGCTTGCGAAGCCTGCTTGCGATCAGGCGCCTGATCGCCACCGCATCGGCTTCCGGTGGCGACGCGGCGACGGCCTCGCCGATCATGGCGATCATGTCGCGATACTGCATGCCGCGCGCGATCGCACGCCGGTTGCGGGCGTCGAGGATCTGAGACGGCCCGGCCGATGCCGTCACCGTGCAGCTTCCCTCGCTCCAGCCTGGCGTCGAGCGATTGGGCGTATCCTCGAACAGCCAGCCTTGCCCGCCCGAGTCCCAAATGCGCCGCTGCAAGCGCTCGTTGTAGAGGCCGGGCACGCCATCTCTGGCAATCTCGTAGGCGTCCTTGGCGAATCCACCCGCACCGAGACGGTCGATGATGCGGCTGAGGCGCCCGTAGAGCACGAAGACCGGCACATCGATGCCTGCTGCGGTCAGCTGCTTCAACAGCGCGCCGCCTGCTCCGCTCTGGATCGCGAGGATCAGCAGGTCGGGAGCCTTCGTCAGCAGGTCCGCCGCGATCCTGTCGCCATCCGCGGCATCGAGCTTGTACTCCGGCGCCGCGATCCGGTGATCGGCGATCAGCGCCAGCGCATCGGGTGCGCGCATCAGACCGTCGCCGAGCGCCATGCTGTAGGCATCACCGGCGAGGCCGACGAAGGCCGGCTTCTGGAAGCCACGATCCCTGATGAAGCGCTTCACCACTTGCAGCTCGTCGTCAACGGTGCTCGTCATCGAGTAGACGTTGGGGAAGGCGGCAAACATGGCATTGAGCGAAATCTCGGAGAGGAACGGCACCTCGCTTGCCCGCAACTCGTTGCCGAGCGAGGCGAACACGGGAGCTGCCCGTGTCGAGCTCGGCAGGCCGACCATGGCGACGAGATCGGACGCGGCAAGCGCCTGGCGCACATTGACGACGGTCGTATCGGCTTCCTCGAAATCATCGAGGATATCGACCGCGAGCTTGCGTCCTCCCCGTGGGGTCGACCGGTTGAAGGCATCGACCTCCGTTGTCGCGAAATGCCGGATCGACTTGACGGTGCCCGGGTCGTAGCAGCGGTTGCGGTCCGAGCTGACGAGGATCGCAATGCGTGCGAGCGTGGTCGGGCTCGATTGTGCGACCGCATCCCCGCCCAAGGGCAGGGGTGCGCCGGTCACCAACACGAGGAGTAGTGCCGCAAGTCGCAACCGACCGATTGGCCGGCCCAACGCGGCGTAGCCTTGCTTCATTGCTGCCTTCCCGTCATGCGCTCGGGCGCCGGATGCTATCCGCGGCGAGCCCGAATTGCCCCAGGACAGTCTAGTGTGGTGTCTCGCAAATGTGCACATACTTGCATGCTCCCTCGCGTCGCAGGCTCCGAGGCCGTGGAAGCGCTGGCAAAACTATGATTCCAGTGTGGTTTTTCCAAATGAACGCGATCGTTGAGCCGGCGGCAGAAGCTGGTTCGCATTTTCGAGACACCAGAATGCGCGGACGGGCGAGTGCCGAGCAAGCCGAGCTTGTTGTGGTTTCCCAGTGCCGAGCGATGTGAGGGCTCAAGCGACCCGTGCGCCGGGAATGTGAGAGCGTTCCTCGCCGCGCGGGCACCATTTCTCAATCATTTCCTCGAGATCGCTGCGCTCGAAGGGCTTGGCGAGATAGTCGTCCATCCCGGCCTTCAGGCAGTGCTGGCGGTCCTCGGTGAAGGCGTTGGCCGTCAGTGCGACGATCGGGGGCAGCAAGCGGGGATCGCCACGCAGCTCCGCGAGGCGCCGCAGCTCACGGGTCGCAGCAAGCCCGTCCATCTCGGGCATCAGCATGTCCATCAGCACCAGGTCGAACGGCTCGGCGTGGGGCTCGAGCGCCCCGGCGATGGCCGCGACCGCCTCGCGCCCATTGGCCGCCCTGACGACCTCGGCTCCGGCCAGGCGCAGCATACGCTCGGCCACCATCGCATTGATGTCGTTGTCCTCGGCGAGCAGGACCCGGCGAGGCCTCACCTTGGCCGGGGGAGCAATGGCTGCGCCGGCAGCATCCGAGCCAGCACTCCGGGGGGGCATTGCCTGCGGGCCTTCCGGCACGTGCCCGCGGCGCACCTGGGCCAGCAGCGAGGAGGGGCGCACCGGCCGGATCAGATAGGCTGGAAAGCCCGCGCGGGCGAACTGCTTCAGCGAGCCGCGCTCAGCGGCATCGATCAGCACGATCCCGGCCGCCTGGTCGGCGCCGCG
>JANNSW010000270.1:0-2664 GCA_031403055.1 Hyphomicrobiaceae bacterium
CTCTTGATCAGCTCGATGGCTTCAATGACCTCGCCACTGTCGGGCGTGTGAACCGGCATGCAATTTTGACCCCTGTTGGGGGGTGATCGGCGTCCAATTCTGACCCCACCCCATCGAGGCAATGATCTCCGCTTGCAGTGATTCGCGAGCGGGGGCTTAGGGGGGATGGTGACAGTGGATACGATCGGTCGGGTGAGACGGGCGCACTTTGTTCAGGGGCGGGCGATCAAGGCGATTGCGCGCGAGCTTCGATTGTCGCGGAACACGGTGCGGGACATCGTGCGCGGCGGGGCCGAAGGCGAGACCGAGCGCAGCTATGTGCGCCGCGAGCAGCCGTTGCCGCAGCTGGGCGCTTTCGTGCCGCCGCTGGAGGCGATGCTGACGGCCAATGCGGGCCGGCCCAAGCGCGAGCGGCTGACCTTCCAGCGCATGTTCGAGGAACTCCGCCTCGAAGGCTATCAGGGCGGTTACGACTCGATCCGCCGTTATGGTCGGGCCTGGGCTGGGCGCGAGGGTGAGCGGACGGCAGAGGCCTTTGTGCCGCTGTCGTTCGCGGCTGGTGAGGCGTATCAGTTCGATTGGAGCCACGAGACCGTGCTGCTGGCGGGGGCGGCGGTGCGGGTGAAGGTGGCGCAGATGCGGCTCTGCCACAGCCGGATGCTGTTCGTGCGGGCCTATCTGCGCGAGACCCAGGAGATGGTGTTCGACGCCCATGAGAAGGCCTTTGCCTTCTTCAAGGGCGTGCCGACGCGCGGCATCTACGACAACATGAAGACTGCGGTCGATGCGGTGTTTGTCGGCAAGGAGCGGCGGTTCAACCGGCGCTTTGCTCAGCTGATGAGCCACCATCTGATCGAGCCGACAGCCTGCACGCCGGCGGCGGGCTGGGAGAAGGGGCAGGTCGAGAACCAGGTCGGCGTGGTGCGCAAGCGGTTCTTTGCGCCGCGCCCCTCGTTCCAAACGTTGGACGATCTCAACGCCTGGCTGTTGGACAAATGCGTCGCCTACGCCCAATCGCAGGCGCATCCCGAGCAGAAGGACAAGTCCGTGTTCGAGATGTTCGAAGCCGAGCGCCCCATGCTGATGCCCTATCGTGGCGCCTTCGACGGCTTCCATGCGCTCTCGGCGGCGGTGTCCAAGACCTGCCTGGTGCGCTTTGACCGCAACAAATACTCGGTCGCCTCGAATGCCGTCGGCCGGCCGGTCGATATTCATGCTTATGCGGATCGGATTGTCCTGACGCAGGATGGCATCGTGGTTGGCGAGCATGTGCGCCTGTTCGGGCGCAACCAGACGGCCTACGACCCCTGGCACTATGTGCCGGTGCTGGCGCGCAAGCCCGGCGCGTTACGCAACGGCGCGCCGTTCAAGGCCTGGCCGCTGCCGGGCGCCATCGAGCGCGTCCGCAAGAAGCTTGCCGGCTCCAACGATGGCGACAAGCAGATGGTCAAGGTTCTTACGGCCGTGCTGACCGATGGTCTCCAGGCGGTCGAAGCGGCCTGCGCGGAGGCACTGACCGCCGGAATCGCCAGCGCCGATGTGATCCTGAATGCGCTCGCGCGCCGCCAGCAGCCCGGACCCGTGGCGCCGATCCTGACGCCCGAGTGTCTGGCCCTGAGCCTGCCGCCGCTGGCCAACTGCGCCCGTTATGACGCCATCCGGTCGACCCGCCCAAGCCTGGAGGCCGTCCATGGAGCGCTCTGAGATCCTGGACATGATGGGCACGCTGCAGCTGGCCGGCATGCGGGCGGCCTACGACGAGATCGTCTCGGTCGGCGTCAAACGCCAGCACGGCGTCGAGAAGGTGATTGGCGCACTGCTGAAGGCCGAGATCGTGGCCAAGCAGGCGCGCTCGATCAACTACCAGATGAGCATTGCCAAGCTGCCGCTGGCCAAGGAGCTGGCCGACCTCAGCTTCGCGGGCACGCCGATCAATGGCGCGCTGATCGAACAGCTGGCCAGCGGCGCCTTCCTGGAGGACAAACGCAATGTGGTCCTGATTGGCGGCACCGGCAAGAGCCACATCGCCATCGGCATTGCCCGCACTATCATCCGTGCCGGTCGCAAGGCCCGCTTCTTCAACGCCGTCGATCTCGTCAACAAGCTCGAAGCCGAAGCCAAGCTCGGCCGTAGCGGCCGCGTCGCCGACGGCCTGATGCGCGTCGACCTCCTGGTGCTCGACGAACTGGGCTACCTGCCGTTCGCCCAATCGGGCGGCCAGCTGCTGTTCCACCTGATCAGCAAGCTCTACGTACGCACCTCGATCATCGTCACGACCAACCTCGCCTTCGCCGAATGGCCAAGCGTCTTTGCCGATCCGAAAATGACCACGGCGCTGCTGGATCGCCTCACGCACCACTGCGACATCATCGAGACCGGCAACGACAGCTGGCGCTTTAAGCAACGCTCCTGACGCGCCCGCCGGCCAAGCCCTGCGCTTACTCCGCTACGCTCCGCCGCTCCGGTCTTGACCGGCGGGAAACCCATTGCCAAGTGGGGTCAAAATTGGACGCCGATCGGGGGTCAAGATTGCAGGCCGTTTGACAGGCAAAGCCAATCTCGCGCGCACAGCCCCCGGATGTGAATCAGCGGCTCACGCGGCCCGTCAGAGTGCAGGGTCGGCCTCAAACAGCGGCGCCTGCGGCGGAGTGAGTACTGGAAGCC
>JANNSW010000271.1:0-2428 GCA_031403055.1 Hyphomicrobiaceae bacterium
GTCGGTCTTCGTCGTCGCTTCCACTCAAGCGAGCAGTGCATCTATCAGAGACGATCTGCTCAAGTACCTCGACAAGGATGATGGCCTGTTCGTCGGCGCCCTCACCGGAGAGGCTGCATGGCGTTCTCTCCTGTGCTCTGACCAGACGTTGAAGGAAAAGCTGAAGGCCTGATGCCGAGAGGCTCTCCGTCGATCTTGACGGAGAGCCTCAACGCCCAAGCCACGGCATGCATGATCCAACGGCGCATAGATTTCTCCCGAATTTCAAACTGAGACACTACCGTCTTGCGGCTGTTGAGGCAGTCGAGAAGGAATTGTGCCATGACCGCGAACGAGCATGGGCAGGACAAGAGCGTGAGCGCGTGCGTCTCAGGTCGCCATAGCCATGCCGTCCGTCGCCGGATCAGCGCCGCCATCGAGCCGGCCGTCATCGCCGATGCGGATCGCATGGACCCACGCGAAACCGAAGGATTCGGGGTAGCGGCGGGTCGCGTAACCCTGGCTCTGCAGGGCCTGCTCGGTCCTGCGAAGGATACGGTTCGAAAGCTCGATCGTGTCGGAGGTGGCGGCGAACCGTGGCGCGGAGATCGCCTCCTGTGCGTTCATGCCGAAATCCAAAACGTTGAGCATCACCTGCAGGTTGCCCATCGTGATGTAGGTCGCGCCCGGTGCGCCGAGGACCAGATAGGGCTCCTCGCCTCTGAAAACGATCGTCGGGGAGAGTGCCGAGAAACGCGCCTTACCCGCAGCCAGTGAGCCTGCCCGGCCGGGCCTCGGATCGAACACGGACATGGCGCCGTTGTACATAAAGCCAAGACCGTCGGTGACGACACCGGACGGCTGGCCGAGCGTGTGGGTCATGGTCACGCAGTTGCCATGCTCGTCGACGGCCGTCACCTGCGTGGTGTGCTTGCTTTCCGCTCCGCCGGAGTTGAAGCGGGGAACATGAGCCTTCTCGCCGCGGCGGATGCGTGCCGCCAATTCGGCCGCATAGGGCTTTGATGTCAGCATGGCGACGGGCACGTCGACGAAACGCGGGTCGCCGACCTTCATATCCTTGTCGGCCGTCGCGATCTTCATGGCCTCGGAGACGACACGGATATACTCTGGACTGTTGTGGCCGAGTGCTGAGAGATCGAACTTTTCGAGGATGTTCAGCATCTCGATCAACATGATGCCGCCGCCGGGCGGGTTGTTCGTCGCAATGCGGTATCCGCGATAGGTGCCCCAAAGCGGCGGATTCTCCTCCGGCGCGCAGGTGGCGAGGTCCCGGGCCGTGATCAGGCCGCTGTTTGCCTGCATGTCGGCGATAATCTCCGCAGCGATCTCACCCTCGTAGAAGTCTGCGACGCCTTTGTCAGCGACGCGCCGCAGTGTACGCCCCATGTCGGGATTTCGCAGAGTGTCGCCGACTTCGAACATCGAGCCACAGGGCTTGCAGTAGATCTTGCGGGTGGCAGGGAATGTGCTGACAATCCCGCGATTGGAATCGCGTCCGAGCCTCGCCGGCTTGTTCCAGAAGCTCCAGACATGCGGGCGCACCTGCCAGCCATCCTCGCAATAGGCGATCGCCCGCTCCAGCAGATCGGCGAGCGGCCGGGTGCCCCAGCGGCGCAATGCTGTATCGAACGCGGCGAGCGTGCGCGGCGTCGTGATGGCGCGATAGCCGAGCTCGTTGACTCGGCCCTTGAGGATGAAACCCCAGCCATCCTCGGCCTCGTGCGAAATCAGGTGCTCCCACATGTCGGGCTTCACAGCCAAGGGCGCGCGCCCGTGAAAATCGAGTGTCGTGTGGACGCCCTTTCCGGGCAAATAGATATGGAGCGTGCCGAAACCTGCGATTCCGCACATCTGCGGATCGACGACCGTCTGCACCAGGGCGGTTGCGATGGCTGCGTCCAAGGCCTTGCCACCGTTCTCGAGCACATTGAGCCCCGCCTCGACCGCCTCCGGCTGGGGCGCGCTGATCATTCCGTGAACCAATATGCGGATCCTCCACCCTCTACACCCGAGCCAGTCTAACCCGACATTCCCCATATGAACGCCGATTTCCAGCAGCACGGTAGCGATCTCGTCCGCCCCTGACAACTCTTGGCGTCGTGCGGGACGATGTTCGCCTCGATTGGGTGGGAGCCGCCGATAAAACGGCCGCCCTCTCGCTTTGATGGCGCTCATTCTGGCTGGCAAGGCGCACCTCTCCCGTTGTCTGTCTGCGGCATCAGGCTCGGCCTCTGCCTCACGCTGGGGCGGCACGGAGCTGAGCAATCAGCCGCAGGATTTCGTCGAACAGGCCCCTTGGCACCGCAACCTCGGCCATCTGGAACGTGACATAGCGCCCGTGGCCGACGATCCTGGCGCCGATCTTGACGAGCTTTTCACGCAGCGAGGTCAGCGACCAGTGCCTGACCGCGTCGGGCAGCGCCAGGGT
>JANNSW010000272.1:0-4160 GCA_031403055.1 Hyphomicrobiaceae bacterium
GAAGCTCTCGGGCTCGAGGTTGAGGTTACTAACCCTCTGATCCTCAAGACGGGATGCTTCCCATCCCGTTACCGTGCCGCCCCGATCCCATCAGACACGACCTATCGCCTCAACGCTCTCCCGCGAGAGCGGGTTCGTTCAATGACCCCAAGCCGACTCTGTGCAGATGCGCAACACTCATGTTGCAACGAAGCACGGGAACTTCTGGCTGGAGTACTCGGCGGAAGACCGCTTTAAGTCCGCAGCCACATGCGCAAGGCGCCAATCGTACCGGATATCAAGGACGGACAGGATTTGTTTTCTCCCGCCTCCAGCACATGCCGAAGTCTGGTGAGCACATTGAGACCAACGGTTGGCGCTTCGAGGTCGTCGTATCGACACGGTCGTCGTATCGACAAGGTGCTCGCGGCCCGCATCAAGCCGGCAGGCCGGATTACGCCCGATTGAGGCCAAGCCTATGTTGGCGAGCGAGGCGCCAGCGTTGATCCGGACGTTTCTGTAACTGCATTGGCCTCCACAAAGGCCCGTACGGCCTCGACATCCACGAACAGACCGGCCAGCAGGCCTCCGAAGGTGAGGAAGAGGGCCTTGTCCCAGAGCACCAGTCTCGTCTCATTTGGCCGCTGCATGAGCAACAACGCCGTGCAGGCCGCTACAAGCGCGGACAGCAGTAGCAACTCGGCAAACGCGACGAGCATGAGAGGCGGGGGAAGCTGAGTGGAGACGAGGAACGCAAACGCAACCGACAACCCCGTCAGCGAAAGCACCGGCAGGTGCATCGGAGCCATCGGTCTTGGCTGGTGCCCTGAGTCATTCGCACTCGGCGGCATGTGGCTGATCCCCTTTATCCAACTGACCAAGTCTGAACAGTTCCATTTCTTACATATGGTTGCGGTCCTTGGCTCATGCCAATCGAGAGCGACCCGAGCAGCTATAGAAATCAGCTATCGTCTGTCGGATTCGAGCAATGGTGTTTCAAGGAGGGGCTTGCAGATCTCAAGCCTTGGAGCGATCGAAATCCCCGCGAGCATCGGCTGTACGCCATGCCGATAGCGATCCCAGGACGGGCGATTTCTTCAATACATGTCTGTCCATCCGCCTCAGGATGTCGTCCAGGAATCGCACAGCCTCAACGAGATGGGGACCTTTGTTCAGCATCACGCACTCGGCCCGCTGCGCGAGCGCGGCATCGGTCGCCTCCGCGCGCGTTGCATTGCGCTTGCGCACCAGTCCCTCGAGCACTTGGGTCGCCCACACGACCGGGACATGCGCGGCCTCACACAGCCAGAGGATCTGCTCCTGATGCTCGCACAGTCGGTCGAGGCCCACCTCAACCGCGAGATCCCCACGCGCGATCATGACTGCGGTACTCTGATGCCCGGCTGCTTCCACGATGAGTTCGGGCAGGTTGTCGACAGCTCGGCGCGTCTCGATCTTCAAGAGCAGCGCCGGCAATGGTCGCTTTCCCAGCCGGCGACGCATCTCGCTGCGAAGTTGCACGATGTCCCCTGGGGTCTGAACAAATGAGTACCCAACAATATCGGCATGCTCGATCACCACGTCGAGATCGGCCAGATCCTTGGCGGTCAACGCCGGCATATCGAGGTCGAGATCGGGGAAGTTGACACCCTTGCCGGGCCGGAGTCTCCCGCGCTTCGTGCGCTTTCGTGCGACCCGTGCGGCGACACCGCCGGCAAAGACATGCTCCACGATCAGATCGAGTTTGCCGTCGTCAATCGAGATCCGTTGTCCGGCTGCAAGCCTGCCGACCGCCGTGTCGTACGAAATGCTGAATGCCTTGCGGTTGCTGGCGGACCGCGCCGCCAGGCTCCCCAGGATCTCAATGACTTCGCCTTCCTCGACCGTCATCTCTGGCTGGGAGATCTCCATGATCCGGCACTTGGGTCCGGCGAGGTCCATGAGCAATTTGCAGTCACGGCCGAGAAGCTCCGAGGCGGCTCGGACGTGCGAGATCATTCTCAGCCAGGTCGCAGGATCATCGTGTGCGCAGTTGATTCTTGCGCAGTCTGCCCCCGCCTCGATGAGCTCGCGGGCGAGCGTCGGTGTCTCTGCCGCTTCGGGCGGCAGCGTCACCATGATTCGGGTGCGAGGACCGGTCGGATCGAGGCCGAAGATCTGCTCGGTGTTGCGCATCAGGAGGTCGGCTCCGCGCCGGCTCCATCCCTGCGGTGGATAGGCTATCTCAGCCTTCGCATTGAGCAAACCGATCGTTGCCGAGATTGCCGCAAGGCTGTCCTTCACTCGAGCTTCGCTGCGACCAAGAGAGGACAAGCCCAGTTCCGAAAGTCGTTCCTGGAGGCCGCTCAGATCGTGTTGACGAAGTGCCAGATACCGGGCGAGGTTCTCAGCAGACCCCCGGAAACTCAGGCGCTTGATCCGCGGGTGCCAGCGCACAAGTGTTGAATCTGCCGTCTCATCGACAGTCGTGATGAGCGCGTCCAGCTCGCGAGCGAGGACATGGAGACCGATGGGATGGCCCGGCGCGCGAAATGGCGGTGGTCTTGGAATCTTCTGCTTGCGCTCGACCTTCGTAGTGAACCGGCTGCGGCGGCGGGCCTTGCGTTCCGCGATGCGCTCCTTCCACGCGTGATGGGGTCCATTGTGGTCCTGGCGGCTCATTGCTCGTACCCCGCTGCGATTTCGATCTTTCGGCGATCAATCAGCTTCGGATGGCCCTTTGGGGTCGCGCGCAGCCCGGTCGTCCATTCGCCGATCGCCTCCCAATCCCCATCGAGCGCGCTGAGCCTCGCGGCCCAATGGTTCGCTGCACGACGGATCAAGTGGGTTTCTCCTGATGCTGCAGCGTGGTCTTGCCGGAGCCGGTTCGCAGCAGACTGTAGACGACCCCGCCGGCGAGCAGGCCGAAGGTGACGACGAGCGCGATCACGGGAGGCACCTTCTCGATCCCCAGCAGATCCGCGACGAAGATCTTCGAGCCGATGAACACGAGCACCAGCGCCAGCGCGTGCTTCAGGTAATGGAAGCGATGGACCATGGCGGCGAGGGCGAAGTAGAGCGCCCTGAGGCCGAGGATCGCGAAGATGTTCGACGTGTAGACGATGAAGGGGTCGGTGGTGATCGCGAAGATGGCGGGCACGCTGTCGACGGCGAAGATCACGTCCGCGATCTCGATCATCACGAGCGCGAGGAACAGCGGCGTCACGTACCAGGTGAGCCTGCCGGTCCCGGGACGTTCCTGTCGGATGAAGAACCGCTCGCCATGATGCTGGTCGGTGACGTTGAAGCGAGCCCGGACGAGCTTCAGCACCGGGTTGGACGCAATGTCGTGCTGCTGCTCGCCGACGACGAGCATCTTCACGCCGGTCGCGATCAGGAAGGCGGCGAACAGATAGAGCACCCAGGAGAACTCGGACACGATCGCCGCGCCGAGGCCGATCATCAGGGCGCGCAGCACGATGACGCCGAGGATGCCCCAGAACAGCACGCGATGCTGGTAGCGGCGCGGCACCGAGAAGAAGGCGAAGATCATCGCGATGACGAACACGTTGTCCATCGCGAGCGCCTTCTCGACGGCAAAGCCGGTCAGGTACTCCATGCCGGACTGCGCCCCCAGCTGCCACCAGACCCACAGGCCGAAGGCAATTCCGAGCCCGATGTAGACCGAGGAGAGCACGAGGCTTTCCCTGACCTCGATCTCGTGATGGTCGCGGTGGAGTACGCCCAGGTCGAGGACGAGGAGCACCAGCACGACGGCGACGAACACGAGCCACATCCACAAGGGCGTGCCCAGCCAGAGTGCACCAAGAATTGGAACCAGGAACTCCATGTCGTCACTCCATCGCGCGATCGCCGAGCACTCTACTGAAACGGACCGTCAGCGGGCGAGCTGATCCTCGGTCAATCGAAGATGTCCGAGAGCCAGCTCTTGCGCCGGCCGGTGGCCTGACCGGATTGACGCCAGCGATCGTCATCGTCGTCCTCGTCGTGGTCCTGCCTGCGGCCGGGCGAGGACGTTGGGCTCGCGGCCGCGCGCGCGGGACCGGCGCCGGCACGCTCGACGATCTTGTCGAGTTCGCCGCGGTCGAGCCAGACGCCACGACATTTCGGGCAATAGTCGATCTCGACCCCTTGGCGTTCGGCCATCACGAGGTCGGCTTGGCATGCGGGGCAGAGGAGGG
>JANNSW010000273.1:0-12742 GCA_031403055.1 Hyphomicrobiaceae bacterium
CGCGGATACGCCATGCCTGGCGCGGCCGGCTCACGCTGACGGTCGTCTCCGACGAGGAGACCATGGGATCGAAGGGGGCCAAGCTCATCCTCGATACGCGGCCGGAGTTGCGCGGCGATTGCCTGCTGAACGGCGAGCCGAGCGCACTCGGCACGGTTCGTTATGGCGAGAAGGGACTGCTCTGGCTCGCGGTCGAGATCACGACCAGCGGGGGCCATGGCGGCTATCCCCATCTCTCCAAGAGTGCGACCAAGATCGCGGCCTCCCTGATCCGCGATCTGGAGAGCCTGGGGGAGATCGCCGTCGAGCCGCCGGCCGCCCACGCCGAGCGGTTGCGCCGCTCCTATGCCGCGACCGACCGCATTCTGGGCGAAGGCGCGGGCAAGGTCGCGGCTTCCGTCGTCGTCAACATCGGCACCATCACGGGCGGGACCAAGGTCAACGTCATCCCCGCCCGCTGCACGCTCGAAGTCGACCTGCGCGCTCCGATCGGGCTGCCGATCGACACGCTGAAAACCCGCGCGCTCGAGGTCATAGGCCGCTATCCCGAAGCGCGCGTCACCGAGATCGTCCGCAGCGAGCCGAACTTCCATCCCGATCCCCACCCGATGCTGGATATCGTGTGCAGGAATGTCGAGGCGGTGACCGGCAAGGCGCCCGCGCAGATCATCGGGCTCGGCGCGACCGACGCCCGCCTTTGGCGCCATCGCGGATTGCCGGCCTTCGTCTTTGGCCCCTCACCCGCCGGCATGGGCGGCCGCAACGAGGCGGTGCTGATCGAGGAGCTCATGACGATCGTCAAGGTTCACACACTCTCGGCCTACGACTATCTGGCGGGCCAGAAGTAACGGCGCCGGTCCAGCCGTCGCCCGAAAATCGGCCGCAGCTCCTCGCCGTAGTAAGGCCGTCGTCCTTGCGGCTACGTGGCCTTTCTGCAATAGTGCCATAAACGCGCGTCAATGTCGGCGCGGTGGTTGGATTCTTGCGCCTTGCCGGAGCCGGCCGACGCCACGCGACAAGGGAGCAGATCAAATGGGTACGTTTAGTTTCTGGCACTGGCTGATCGTTCTGGTGATCGTCATGCTGCTGTTCGGCCGGGGCAAGATCTCCGAGCTGATGGGCGATGTGGCCAAGGGTATCAAGAGCTTCAAGAAGGGCCTCGCCGACGACGAGACGACGGTTGCGGAAGATCCGAAATCGATCGGCAACGACGCGTCGTCACGAGCCGGTGTCGCCGAGCCGGCCCGCAACGAGAAGAGCTGAGCCGTTCGGCGGCTGTGATGATCCATTTCGGCCGCCAGGCTGAGCCGCACAAGCCTCATTCACGGATGAACCGCTGATGTTCGAGATCGGCTGGAGCGAGTTGCTCGTTATTGCCGTCGTGGCAATCCTCGTGGTCGGTCCCAAGGATCTGCCGCAGCTGCTGCGCACGGTCGGGCGCTATGTGACCTCGTTGCGCAAGATGGCGGGCGAGTTCCGTGGCCAGTTCGATCAGGCGATGCGCGAGGCCGATATGGCCGATCTGCAGAAGACCGTGAGCGATATCAAGAAGCTCAACCCGATGACGGCGGTCGAAAAATCGGTGAGCGACACCTTCTCGCAATTGAAGGACATCCCCAAGGCGATCGACCAGGCCAAGCCCGGGGCCGAAGCGAGGATGCCGGCTGGCGAGCCAGCCGCCGTGAAGGAGCCGACGATGCCGGCAGCCAATGATTCCGGCCCGGATGCGCCGCCCGCCGCGGCAGCTGCTGCCGCCTCTGGAGTGTCGAGCCCGACGAAGCGATCGGTCGCCGAGCGGGCGGCGGATGCCTGGAAGAAAGCGGTCGGCGACGAGAGCGGGGGCTAGCGGCGTGACCGACATCAGCAAGGACGTGCACGACGAGGTCGAGGCCTCCAAGGCGCCGCTGATCCAGCACCTGATCGAGCTGCGTCAGCGCCTGTTGTGGGCGATGGTCGCGATCTTCGTGGGCTTCGTGATCTGCTATGCCTTCGCCAAGCCCATCTACAACATCCTGTTGTGGCCCTATCAGCTCGCGGCCGGCTTCGACCAGCCGATCGAGATGATCTACACGGCGCCGCAGGAATTCTTCTTCACGCAATTGAAGCTGGCACTCTTCGGCGCCGTTTTCCTCGCATTCCCCGTGATCGCGTCACAGATCTACATGTTCGTCGCGCCTGGTCTCTACAAGCATGAGCGCGGCGCATTCATCCCGTATCTGATCGCGACTCCGCTGTTGTTCATACTCGGCGCGGCTTGCGTCTATTTCGTGATGTTGCCGCTGGCGATGCGCTTCTTTCTCTCGATGCAGCAGCTCGAGGGCGACGTGCATATCCAGTTGCAGGCACGCGTTTCGGAGTATCTCGGCCTCATCATGGCGCTCATTCTGGCGTTCGGGATCTGCTTCCAGCTCCCGGTGATCCTCACGCTGCTGGCGCGTATCGGCATCGTCGATGCCAAGGTGCTGCGCGAGAAGCGGCGCTATGCCATCCTCGCCGTTTTCGTCGTCGCTGCCGTGCTGACGCCGCCTGATCCGATCAGCCAGATCAGCCTCGCGCTGCCGACGCTGCTGCTCTACGAGTTTTCCATCTGGTGCGTGTCGTTCGCGGAGAAGAAGCAAGCGGCCGCGGCAACGGCGGATGAGAAGAAACCCCAATCCTGAGGCGCTGCCCGCGGGCCACCCGCTCGTCGAGCAATGCCTCGCTCGGACGAGGTGGGCTTGTTGAATTGGCCCGCCGGCTGGGATTGGTGCCGCAAAGGAGACTGTCCCCTTGTCGATCGATCCCCTCGATAGCATCGAAAGCTCGCCGCGCGCTCGCTGGATCAGCATCTGCATCGGCCTGCTTGCCGTCGCGCTCGCCGTTTGCGCTATGGGGGGCGACAATGCCAGCAAGAACGCAGCGCGCGCAAATCTCGATGCCGTCAACACCTGGGCATTTTTCCAGGCCAAGAATGTCCGCCGCAACGACATCAGCCTCGCGGCCGATCAATTGGAGCTGCGACTTGCCACGGAACCGGCCTTGTCGGTCGAAGCGCGCAAAATGATCGCGGCAAAGGTTGCCGAGTATCGTGCGACAACCGCCAAGCTGACGTCCGATCCCGACCGCAAGGAAGGCCTCGACGAGCTGTTCGTCAAGGGCAAGGCGCTGGAGGAGCAACGCGATTGGGCGCTGCGCCAGGATCCCTACTTCGATTGGGCCCAGGCACTGCTGCAGATCGCCATCGTGCTCGCCTCGGTCAGCATCGTGTCGGGCAGCCGCCCGCTCGTCTGGATGAGCGGCATCCTCGGAGTTGCCGGGGCGTTCATGACCCTGAACGGCTTCACCATGATCTTCGGCTGATCGGCCAGCAAGCCAATCAGTCAACCCGGCGCGGCACCAACGCGTTTGCCGGCGGCATCGAGCAGCGTGCAGTCCGCGGGCGCTACCGCGATCTCCACCGCGCCGCCTTCCCGCGGCACCCGCCCGTCGATCAGGGTGATCGCCTGCAAGCGGATGCCGGACGTCTCGATCGATTGGCCACGGTGCCACCCAGATAGGCGGTGTTGACGACCTTGCCTCCAGGACTTTGCGCCGTGATAGAGCACAATGGAGACGAAGGGAGGTAGCGGATTGGGCCAACCCTCCCGCTCCCAGAACTCGAGCGCATAGCGCAGCAGTTGGACGCGGGTCAGCCGGTCCGACCGGCTCTTGTGCTCGAGCCTTGATCATGGTGATCACCTCGTTCTCGTCGCCGAAGGTGCCCTGGACGACCTTGGTCCCGGTCTTGGCGGTGAAGGCCTGGAACGCGTACTTGTCGATCGCCTCCTGCACGACGCCGCCCCAGCCGTCGAACCGGACCTCGGCGACGGCCGCGATCGCCGACCCTGTCCATCGCGTGGAGATGCCGGCGCTGGCCGCTGCGGCAGCGGCGGTCGATGCGCCGCTCAAGCGCCCAGCCTGCCCTGCGCTACTCCCGCCGCAACGGCTGCGCCATGCAATGCACGCCGCCGCCGGCCCAGGTGAACATGGTCATGTCGGGATCGTAGACGGTGAAGCCGGCGGCCTTCATTTTCTTGTTCAAGTCCTTGGCACCCTTGGTCGACAGGATCCGGTCCCCCCCGAGCGCGACGACGTTGCAGCCCAAGGCCATCGTCTCCCTGAAGGTCGCCGGGATGATCTCGATTTTTCGCTTTCTCAGCCAGGCGACCACGTCATCCTCGGTCGTATCGAGGCAGACGGCGGCGCAGTGCTCGTTCAGCATGCACACCATCAGGTCGATGTGCACGTAGAACTGGTCGATCGGTGCCCACTTGAGCTCCCAGCCCTCGGCTTCGAACCAGCCGGCGATCTGCTTGGCCGCCACGTGCTCGGAACGGTGATCGGTGTAGGCGATGAGGGCCGCCTTGTCGCCGATCATGTTGAAGTCGCCGCCCTCGAAATTGCCCGACGAGACCATGTCGTAGATCGGGATGCCCTGCTCCAGATAGAAGCGGATGCAGGCCGCGTACTCGCCGCGCCGGCGCGGATTGGCCATCTGGCAGATGACGGCGCCATAGGGCGACATGAACGAGCTGTCGCGCGCGTAGACCTGATAGGGATTGTACTCGTCGAGCGGCAGGAAGTGGGTGGTGACGCCGGCCTCATGATAGGCCTCCACCATCTCCCGGTGCTGGCGCATGGCGACCTGCTTGTCGAACTCGTAGCCCTTGCGCATGGTGTCGCGCACCAGCGCCGACCAGGCTGCATTCTCCTCGCCCATCCAGCGGAAGCCCTCGGCCGGCCCGAGCAGCACGTCCTTCAGCGTGCCCGCTTCGGACTTCATGCCCCAGTCCTTCATCAGCGGCGTGCCACCGCCCTCGACGCGCGCGCGCAGCGGCATCGCCGCGCCTGCCTTTGCCGTCTTGCCGCCATTCGGCTTGCCGTTCTTCGCCATTGCCATTCCTCCCTTTGCGCGAGCGCGTCCATTGGTCCAGTATTCGTCGCAAGTAGAAGACGAGCCGGACCGTTCGCGCAAGAGGCAGATCCGCATGTCCCGCATTCCGCAGCCCGCCACGCAGAGATTTTTGCTCGACCCGCCGCCGGTCGTCGCCGTGCCGGTCGCGGGCGAGGCGCGCCGCCTGCCCGTTCACCGCATCTATTGTGTCGGTCGCAACTACGCGGCCCACGCCGTCGAGATGGGGGGCGATCCCAGCCGCGAGGCGCCGTTCTTCTTCCAGAAGAACCCCGACAATCTGGTGCTCTCTGGCGGCGACTTCGCCTATCCCCCGGCCAGCACCAACGTCCATCACGAGATCGAGCTGGTGGTCGCGATCGGCAAGGGCGGGCGT
The DNA here is from genome assembly GCA_031403055.1 of Hyphomicrobiaceae bacterium. Lineage (GTDB taxonomy): Bacteria > Pseudomonadota > Alphaproteobacteria > Rhizobiales > Hyphomicrobiaceae > JANNSW01. Next base: position 5,307 of record JANNSW010000273.1, read on the forward strand.
GACATCGCCGTCGCCGCGGCCCTCGACCATGTCATCGGCTACGCGGTCGGCCTCGACATGACCCGCCGCGATCTGCAGGACGAGGCCAAGAAAGCGAGCCGGCCGTGGGAAACCGCCAAGGCCTTCGAGCACTCCGCACCCATGGGTGATATCGTGCTGGCGAGTCGGATCGGCCATCCGGGGAAAGGGGCCATCCGGTTGCGGGTGAACGGCACGCCGCGCCAGCAGGGAGACCTCGATCAGCTCATCTGGAAAGTGTCCGAGATCATCGCCAACCTGTCGGGGCTGTTCGTGCTCGCGGCGGGCGACTTGATCATGACGGGCACCCCGGCGGGCGTCGGACCCGTCCAGCGCGGCGATCTGCTGGAGGGCGAGATCGAGGGCGTCGGGCATGTCCGGACCCGCGTGGTTTGAGACGGCCGGTCTGGCGGCAGGAACCGTGAGGGAACTCGATGCGCGCCTCCTGGCTCGTGCTTGCAACGACGGTGTTGGTGGCGCTCGCGAGCGCGCAGGGGGCCGACGCCGGTGCAGCCGAACGGCAGCTCGCCTTCGTGGTCGAGCCGAGTCCGGCACCGAGCCTGGTTGCCAAGCCGATCGAGCCGGTTGCCCCCGCTCCGGCGCCGGCAACACGGACCATCGACATCACGCGCCGCGACGGCCCGTTTCCCCCGCCGGGCCACGTCCCAGGTCCGCTCGTGCCGAAAGTGGCCGCCGTCGAGGCCCCCCAGATCATCACGATCCTCGCCGTCGGCGATGCGGGCTTCAACTCGAGCCTGCAGCGGGTCGAGCCCGACGGCGTACGCAAGAACGGCTTCCTCACCTGGGAGCAGGCGACCGCCGGAATTGCCGCCGAGATCAACGGCGATATCAATGTCATGAACGTCGAGACGGTGGTCACCGATCGCAACGATCTCGACCGGGCGAGCAAGGGCGAAAGCACATCCTACTTCTTCCGCTCTCATCCCAACGGGATCAGGCGCTTCGTCCGCATGGGCTTCAACGTCGCCGGGCTCGCCAACAACCATGCCATGGACTTCGGCGAGGCGGGCCTCAGGGAGACGCTCACCCACATGGAACGCCTGAAGGCCGACGGGTTGATCGCTCATGCGGGGCTCGGACTCGACGATGAGCAGGCCAACCGGCCGCAAGCCTTCGCCATGAAGGGCGTCGCCATGGCATTCGCCTCGACTGGCATCGTCACGCTCGGCAATACGGCATTCCGAGCTGGACCCGGCAAGCCCGGTCAGAGCGCCTACCAGCACGACTTCGATATCGTTCTCGACCGGTTGGCCAGGGCGGATGCCCGCTATCGCATTCTCGCCATCCATCACGGCGCGAACGGCGAGGTCGCGACCGACGACAAACAGATCGAGGAGTGGCGCGAGCAGGCCGTGATCGGGCGCGGCATCGACCTCGTCATCGGCCACCACCCCCACGTGATCCGGGGCCGCCGAGCGGATCGGCGACAAGGTCATCCTCTACGGGCTCGGAAACTTCCTGCACCAGGGCATGTCGGACATGGGGGGCAAGGGACTGTGCCGGGATTTCGGCCTCGTCTTCCGCGTGCATCTGCTGGCGATGCCGGAAGAGAAGCCGCGTCTGCGGGCGATCGAGGCCATACCCGTCACCGACATGCAGGCCCGCACCAAGCGTCTCTCACCCGAGGAGAGCACCAAGCGGATCTACGCCCTCAACTATCTCGGCGAGCGGCTGCCGAAGCGGCCGGCGACGGCGCTGCCGGCCGATGCAACGCCTGAAGGCCTGCGCTTCACACCGACAGCGGACGGCACCGGCGTCTACTGCCTGCCCGGCGCGGCGTCCGACCCGGGCCGGATCGGAGCGCTCTGCAAGGACTATCGGTCAGCCCCTGTGATCCCCGACACTGTGATCCGCCGGGTCGCGGGTGCCTGTGGCGGCGGCTATGTGCAGGAAGCCCGCTCCGGCGAGCGGCGCAGCACCAAGAGCCGCAAGCAGCGCCGCGAGAAGAGCCAGCGCCGAACCTCGTCGCGAAGCAGCAGCCGGCGCTGACCCGCAACGCAATCAACGGGCGAGGTCGGCGACGGGGACAGCCTCGTCCGCAAGACGAGTTGCATCGACATGGGCGCGTGCTGCGATCAGCTTCTTGCCGACCATGAACTCTTTCGGGCGGTTGACGGCATCGACCGCGATCACCTCGCCGGCTTTCAGGTAGAAGGCGGCAAAGCTGCGGCCGGTGGTGGCGTCGCCACGCAATGCGATCGCGTCGAACCCTTCCGACAGGCCCGCGATCTGCAGCTTCACGTCGTACTGGTCGGACCAGAACCAGGGCAGCGCGTCATAGCGAGCGGGCTTGCCGCAGATGGCGGCGGCGGCGGTGCGGGCCTGATCCTTGGCGTTCTGCACGGATTCCAGCCTGACCGAGGCGCGATAGTGCGCGCTCGTAAAACGCGTGCAGTCGCCCGCCGCAAGGATGTCGGGGTCGGACGTGCGGCACGCCTCGTCGACCAGGATGCCGCGATCGGTCGCCAGGCCCGCCGCCTCGGCGATCTCGCTGTTGGGGAGGACGCCGATGCCGACGATGATGAGGTCGGCGGGGAACGAGCGGCCGTCGGCAAGCCGGATCGCCTTCACGCCGCCCTGCAGCTCGAGCCCGGCAATGGTGGCGCCGGTGACGATCTCGACGCCCTCCTCCCGGTGCACCCGCTCGAAGAAGGCGGAGACGGCGGGCGCAGTCACCCTCGCGAGCACCCGCGGCATCGCTTCCAGCACCGTGACGGACGCGCCGATCTTCCTCAGCATCGCCGCCGTCTCGAGGCCGATGTAGCCTGCCCCGATCAGCACGATGCGGCCGCCCGGCCGGGCAAAGGGGCGGATCGCCAGGACATCGTCGATGGTCCGGACCGGCAGCATGTCGCCGGGTAACGCACCTGGGAGATCGATCATGCGCGGGCGAGCGCCCGTCGCGATCAACAGCTTGGCGAACGGCAGGCTGCGACCATCGTCGAGCCGCACGTGTCGGGTGGCACGCTCGATCGCGATCGCGCGGCGCCCGAGCTCGAGGGTCACACCCGCTCGCTGGTAGACACCGGGCTCGCGGAAGAACAGCTGCTCGGGCGCCTGGCCTGCCGCGAGGAACGTCTTCGACAGTGGCGGCCGGTTGTAGGGCGGATGCGGCTCCTCGCCGACGAGCGTGATGCTGCCGGTCCAGCCTTCGCGCCTCAGGCTCATCACCGCCTCGTCAGCCGCATGGCCGGCGCCGATGATGATGCATTGGGGGTCGGTGGTCATGGGGTCGGTGGTCATGGGGTCAGACCCCTTTGTCCGGTCGCATCATGGGTACGCATAGCCTCAGGGCAAAGGGGTCTGACCCCAAGTCATGCCGACCCCAAGTCATGCCGCCACCGTCTTGCAGTCCTGCTCGCCGAGGCCTTCGACGCCCAGGCGCACACGCTGGCCGGCCCGCAAGTACAGCGGCGGCTTCTGGCCGAGGCCGACGCCGGGCGGCGTGCCGGTCGCGATCACGTCGCCGGGCTCCAGCGTCATGAACTGGCTGACATAGGCGACGAGGTGCCTGACGCCATAAACCATGGTCGCGGTCGAGCCGTTCTGGAAGCGCTTGCCGTCGATCTCGCACCAGAGCTTGAGCGCTTGGGGATCGGCAATCTCGTCGGCGGTGACGAGCCAGGGCCCGAGCGGGGCGAACGTGTCGTGGCTCTTGCCCTTGGTCCACTGGCCTTGCCGCTCGCTCTGGTAGGCACGCTCGGAGACGTCGTTGACGGCGAGGTAGCCGGCGACGTGCTCGAGGGCGCGGGCCTCCTCGACATACTTTGCACGCGTACCGATGACGACGCCGAGCTCGACCTCCCAGTCGGTCTTCTCGGCCCCCCTCGGGATCTCGATCGCGTCGTTGGGCCCGCAGATCGAGGTCGTCGCCTTCATGAAGATGACGGGCTCGCTCGGCACCTTGAGGCCCGCTTCAGCCGCGTGATCGGCGTAGTTGAGGCCGATGCAGACGAGCTTGCCGGGACGCGCGACCGGCGCGCCCAGACGCACCGGCTGGCGCACCATCGGGAGCTTGGCCGTGTCGATCGCACGCAACCGCTGCAACTCTCCCGGCGAGAGCGTGCGGCCGTCGATATCGGCCACCTCGTCGGAGAGATCGCGAATGAGCCCGGCCGCGTCCAGCAGTCCTGGCCGCTCCTCACCGATAGCGCCATAGCGGATGAGCTTCATGCACGCGGCTCCCGTTCCAGAAATTTGTTGTCGCGCCGCCGCTTTTGCGCCAGTTCCCGGCTCCCGACAAGGGTGGATGGTGCCCGGCCCCGCCCGCACGGCCACCATCACTATCCAAATCCCTTTCCACCCGGCATCCCGCGCGCTCGCGAGAGCGACCCGGGATCTCGGCCGCCTGCCCTGCCGGCGGAGATCCCGGATCGGCCTGCCGGCCGTCCGGGATGACGGGTGGAGTAGTAACACCGCAAACTCCAACCCACCCGGCATCCCGGGCGCTCGCGAGGCCGATCCGGGATCTTGGCCACCTGCCCAGCCGGCAAAGATCCCGGATCGGCCTGTCGCGCCGGAGGCGCGCCTCCGTCGCGACCGGCCGTCCGGGATGACGGGTGTGGTGGATCAGAGCGATCTGCCTACAGGGTGACCGCTTCTCCCGCCTTGGGCACCATGACCTCGTGGCCCGCCATCTCGGCGACGAACCGGTCGGCGGTCTGGTCGAGCACGCCGAAAGTGCCGTAGTGACACGGGAAGATCGTCTTGAACGCGAAGAACTTCTTGCAGGCAAAGGCCGCTTGCCGCGCGCCCATCGTAAAGCGGTCGCCGATCGGCACGAAGCCGATCGTGGGCCGGTAGAACTCCGCCGTCAGCGCCATCTCGGCCGACATCCCGGTATCGCCCATGGCGTAGACCACATGCGCGGGCTCGGCCTTGGAGGCGATGACGAGGCCGCAGGGATTGCCCAGATAGGTGTTGGAGCCATTGCTTCCGTCCATGGACGAGGAGTGCCAGGCGGGCGTGAAGGCGATGCTGACCTCACCGCAATCGACCTCGCCGCCCGGATTGCCGGGATTGGTCTTCTCCACGCCCTTGGCGCCGAGATAGCTGCAAACCTCGTAGCAGGAGACCAACATAGCGCCTGTCCGCTTGCAGATCGCCACCGCATCCCCGATGTGGTCGCCATGGCCATGGGTGATCGCCACATGGGTCGCGCCCCGGGTAGCGGCATCGACTTTGAGCTCCGCCTTCTCGAATGTCGGGTTTCCCGACAGGAACGGATCGACCAGCACGACGGCCTTGCCGGTCTCGATACGGAAAGCGGAGTGACCGAGCCAGGTGATTTGCATGGTATGCCTCGGGTTGGGTTGGGGTTGGAGGGCGAAGCGAGTATAGGACGGGCGGAGACGGGATTGGGAAGGGTCTTGTGGCGGTGCGGGCGCGCCCTCTACTGAGGAGCATGCCCACCGACCCCACGCGCCCTCGAAGCCCTGGCGGCTACCCTTCCCGCCGGCGCGGGTGCCTAGCACCGCAGGCGGGATCAGGACTTACTGTAATCGGCGGCGTGCGGGCTGACAACTCGGCCCGAACCTCTGAACACCCGTCATCCCGGACGACGTCGTGCAGAAGGCGCGCACCTTCGGCACGACACGCAGCGATCCGGGACCTTCGCCGGTCGCACCGTGCCCGTAACAATTGTCACCCAGCTCGCGCGCCGGTCATTGGCAGGGCTTGGTCGGAATGAAGACGAACTCGACGCGGCGATTGCGGGGCTCGTGCACATCGTCGTTCGTCGCGACGGCCAGCTGGGATTCACCTCTGCCAGAATCCTCGACGTCGTCAGGGTCTATATCGTCCTTTTGGACCAAGTAACCGGCAACAGCTTTCGCCCGATCCTCCGAGAGGCGCTGATTGAAGGCCTCAGTGTTGACGGTATCCGTGTGGCCAATGATCTGGATCTTGGAGAAGCGCTCTCTCTCGACTTTGCTGAAGTGCGCATCGATTGCACCCATTGCCTCGGCCTTCAGCTCCGCCTTGCCGGAATCAAAAAACACAGTAGATGATTCATCGAAAACATCGACCCAGGAGTAGGCGTATGTGGCAATCGCATCGATATCAGCACCAGCTGTCTCGTTCAGACAGGAGGTTCCCCGGTCGGTAAGGCGAACATAGCGGAATGTCTCACCGGGCTCGACATAAAAATGGATATTGATACTTGCCTCTCCACCTTTGATCGTGCCGACTGGTTTCCACGTTACTCCATCTTTTGAAAGGCTAACATCAGTTTGTTCTTGAGCCGTACCGGTTTCGAACAAGAACAAGTCCGGCCCATCGATATCGACAATGAGGTTATCGGTAAATTTCCACACCGCCCACTTGAGGCAGCCGAGTACATAGCTCTCATCGTCCGGAGCATCCACTGCCAGTCCGGGATTGTTGTCTCTGCCTGCAAGGGAGTTTGCCTCATATTCCCCATGGCCGTCAGCAAACGATCTCGGGTGGAAACGAGGTTCGCCCGAGGCGTTCCGGTATTGACGGCAGCTCTCGTTGGCAGCCATCGCCGTCACTTCGATCGCAAGACTGCTGAACAGGGTTAGCGTGGCGCAGAACGCAATTGTACGCATGATCGGCACCCGGAAACGAACGAAACGAGTAAACTCCATGCAGATTTTCGCACGTTCCCCACGTTACGGCAACCGATTGCCTTTTCGCAAATTTTGGAAATATGTGCCGGGCAGTCGTTACTTGTCCCCGCCCGCTCAACTTGCGCTATTCTCACCTCATCCCTGCCGCATCGGGGGCTGGAAACGCGCGCTGGCGCTCTGGTGGCGGGGAGCGTCGGGTGAGGGCCGGGACATAAGCTATCCCGGGTCTTTCTGCCGCCAGGGACAGTGGCGACCCCACATCCCTGGCAAGCTCCGCCTGGATGCGCGGAGATGGAGTTGCCACACGGCACTCGTGGCGGGAGAAGCACCCTTCCGGCGACGGCGGTGCGGCCTGGCCGCATCCGAATCTTTCGAACCGGGCCGGCTGCACCGCCCCCCGTTTGCACTCCGCATTCCGGATAGCGCCGGCTGCGGAGCCGGCGACGTTGCCTGCGCGGCGGCACGACCTTTATAGAGAGAACCATGCCCACCGACCCCACGTTCCCGCTCGAAGCCCTGGCGGCTAGCCTTCCCGCCGGCGCGGTCCTGCTCGGCCTCGATGTCGGCAGCAAGACCATTGGGATTGCCATCGCCGATCCGACGCTCACCGTCGCGAGCGCGCTCGACACCATCTGGCGCACGAAATTCCGCACCGATGTCGAGGAGCTGCTGGCGATCGCTGCCGACAACCAGGTGGCGGCGCTGATCGTCGGCTTGCCGCTCAACATGGACGGCAGCGAGGGGCCGCGCGCACAATCGACCCGCGCCTTCGTGCGCAATCTCGCCGCCCTGACCGCGCTCCCCATC
>JANNSW010000274.1:0-10456 GCA_031403055.1 Hyphomicrobiaceae bacterium
CCCGACCCCGCAGTCGCGGACGAGGTTGCCGATGATCGAAACGTCCCGCTTCCACTCCTGCCGGCCGGCCAGAATGCCCGCGAGCGAAGCGCCCTCGACCACATTGCCGGTGACGCAGGCGTCCGCCTCGATCGAGATGCCGATGCCCGTGAGGTTGCGCACCAGATTGCCCTGCACGACCGCGAGCCGGGTTCCCTCGGAAAAACCCGTCACGGCGATACCTCCGCCCGTGCCATCGATGCGGTTCTGGGAGACGACGGCGCCTTGCGTGCCGCGCTCGGCGAGGACAGCCACGCCCCCGATGCCCGCAAAGGTGCTCGCCGTGACCTGGCAGCCGGCCGCACCGCTCAAGCGGAGACCTGCGCCGGTGCAATCGACTGTACGGCAGTGTGCCATGTGAAACGGCCCGCCGCCATCGATGACAATTCCGTCCGCTGCGCTGCCGCCGATCTCGCAATCACGAACGACGACGTGCTTGCAGCCCACGAGCGAAAGGAGCGCTCCCGCCGGCGGCGCCTGGCCACCGCCATCGAGCGCCAGCCCTGTGATCAGGATTCGATCGGCATCGGTCGCGGAGAGCACGGCCCCGCCCTCGGTCGCAACGAGCGTCGTGCGGCCATGTGCGCCCATCAAGGCAGTTCCCGTCCGCAGCATGACACCGCCGACGAGGAATCGCCCGCCCGGCAGCGTCACTGGCACTCCCAATTCAGCCGCTCGATCGATCGCCGACTGCAAGATGCCCGACTGATCCTCGGCTCTGCCCGGCTCGAGCGGCACCAGCAGAGCGGTCTTGCCATTTCCCGCGGCAGCCGCGGCATCGCGTGGACCCGCGATTGCCGCAATCGCACCACCAACGAGGCCGAGCCCGCCGCCGACCATCAGACGCCGATCGATGTCCATGTCCCGGCAGCCCTTTCGATTGCACCCAGCACACGGCCCGGTCGCACATGACCCAGGCAATAGCCGATCACGCTCATCAGTCCGGTGACGGCGAGATCTCCGGGCATGGACTTGACGGGTTTATCAGCTTCGAGCACGCCGGTCTCGCCGACCAGCGGCGGCAGATGCACCAGCACCACCTGCCGGCGAGGATCGCTCCGGTGGGCTGCAGCAAGCGAATGATAGTAGACGGCGTTGCAGATGTAGCGCCCGGCATCGTTCGAGCGGACGGCTGGCACGCCTTCCCTGGCAAGCCGCGCCATCAGCCCGCCGATGGCAATGGGCGCTCGCAACGAGGCCGGACCGGCCGGCGCCACTCGATTGTCGACGGGCGTCCGGCCGGCCGCATCGTTGACCGACCTTGCGCGGTTGCGGGCGAGCGTCTCGATCACGAGGCCGCTCGCCTTGCCCGAGACACCCAGATGCACGACGACATCGGGCTGGTGTTCGGCGAGGGTCTTCGTCAGCACTGAGGGACCCGCGCGCCATTCGGTTGGTAGCAAGACGCAGGTGATCTCGGCATCGCGCCAGCGTTGCCGGGCGAGGTGGGTGACGGCGACGGCAAGGCTGCCGGACGCATTCTCCGCGACGCCAGGGAACGGGCCGAAGCCCGTCAGCAGAACGCGAGGCAATTCCCGGCGCATCAGTGGGAGCTCCGTGCCAAGGCGCGATCGGTTTTCGTAGGTCGGACTGAGCCCCAGCGATGTCCGACACCGGGCGTCGGACATCGGCCGCACAGGGCGGCCTCGGTCCGACCTACGGCATCCTCGGCCTCATGTGTCACTCTTTGCCTCCAGCCCGATCATTCCGCAGATCTCTTCGGCCGCACGGACCGCTGTCAAGCGGCCAGCCAACACATCGGCCTCGAGCGCGGCCAGACGTTTCACAACCGCCCCATCACGCCAGAGGAGCGCCTGGAGGCGATCCTCGATCATCGCCCGCATCCAGCCGACAGCCTGGCGACGGCGCTTCATCGCCAACTCGCCGGTCGCTGTCAGCGCGGCGCGGTGGTCCTCGATCCTCCACCAGAGGTCGGCCAGACCCTCGTTCGCCAGCCCGGAGATCATCAGCACGGGCGGCGACCAGGAAGGGCTCTCGGGCGTCAGGATGCCGAGCGCGGCCCGGTACTCGGCCACGGCCCGTTGTGCGCGTGCCCGATTGTCGCCGTCCGCCTTGTTGACCGCGATGATGTCGGCAAGCTCGAGCAGGCCCTTCTTGATGCCTTGCAGCTCATCGCCAGCGCCCGGCAGCATCAGCGCCACGAAGATGTCGACCATGCCCGCGACCGTCGTTTCCGACTGTCCGACGCCGACCGTCTCGACGATCACCACATCGAAGCCAGCCGCCTCCACCAGCATCATCGTCTCACGCGTCTTGCGGGCGACGCCGCCCAGAGTGCCCGAGGCCGGCGAGGGGCGGATGAAAGCGTGTGCGTCGTTGGCGAGGCGCGACATGCGGGTCTTGTCGCCCAGGATCGAGCCGCCGGTGCGTGTCGAGCTCGGATCGACCGCCAGCACCGCGACACGCCGCCCTGTTGCCGTGAGATTGGAGCCAAGCTGGTCGATCAGCGTCGACTTGCCCACGCCCGGAGCACCTGTCAGCCCGATCCGATGGGCGTTGCCGGTGTCGGGAAGCAGTGCTTGCAGCAAATCCTGCGCAAGCTGCTGGTGGGCGGGTTTGCGGCTCTCGACCAGTGTGATGGCGCGGGCGAGCACCATACGATCACCAGCACGGATGCCGTCGATGTGGTTGGCGAGCGACAGCTCCCTGCGCTTGGCGGTCATGGAGCACCATCCGCCATCTGCAGCAGCCGGAGGCGGGCGATCTTGTGCACCTCGTCGAGCGCGGTGCGGAACTCGGTCGCTGGAGGGTTCGCGACACGCCGCTCGAAGGCGGCGAGGATCCGCGGACGGGTCAAGCCACGCACGGCGATGATGAAGGGATGGCCGAAACGCGCGCAGTAGCGTGTGTTCAGCTCCGTGAAGCGGGCGAATTCCTCGGGGCTACAGCGATCGAGGCCGGCGGCGGCCTGCTCGCTGGTCGAATCCGCCGTGAGCGCGCCCGCCATGGCCAGCCGGCCAGCAAGCTCGGGGTGGGCGCGGAGTAGCGCGAGCTGGCGCTGATCGCCAGCCGCCTCCACGATCCGCCGCAAGCGTGCTGCAAGCCCGTCGACCGTGTCGTCTCCCGCCACGAGTCCATCGGCCAGGGCCCGCTCGGCGACCCAGGGTGAATGCTCGTAGATGCCGCCGAACCGGGCGGCAAAGACTCCGGCGTCGAGTCCTGACGGCCGGGGCGAGATGAGTGTGGACATGACGGACATGGGGTTTGTGCGCTATCAGTCGCCAATGTTCTACCTGCTTCGAGAGGAAGCGCAAACCCAATGGGCCGGCTGACCACCCATGTCCTCGACACCAGTGCCGGCTTGCCGGGGCAGGGCGTGCGGATCGAGCTGTTCCGGCTCGAGCGTGCCGCGCGAACCCTGGTCGCGGAGGCGACGACCAACGCGGATGGGCGTTGCGACCAGCCGCTGCTCGAAGGGGAGGCGTTTGCAGTCGGGCGTTACGAGATCGTCTTCCATGCGGGCGCTTATCTGCGGGCGCGCGGCACGGCCTTGCCCGAGCCCGCCTTTCTCGACGAGATCCCGATCCGGTTCGGCATCGCCTCGCCCGAGCAGCACTATCATGTGCCGCTGCTGCTCTCTGCCTATGGCTACTCGACCTATCGGGGGAGCTGAGCGGATGGCGATCCGTGACCATGCGACCTTCATTTTGAACGGCGAGGTGGTGACCTTTCGCGGCCGGCCGACCACGACGCTGCTCGATTGGTTGCGGCTAGAGCGGCGGCTGACCGGGACCAAGGAAGGGTGCGCGGAAGGCGATTGCGGCGCCTGCACGGTCGCGGTCGCCGAGCTTGCCGGGGATCGTGTCCGCACCCGCTCGATCAATGCCTGCATCCTGTTCGTGCCGATGCTGGAGGGGAGGTCGGTGACGACAGTCGAGGGTGTGAAGGGGCCCGAGGGTGAGCTGCACCCTTGCCAGCAGGCGATGGTCGATTGCCATGGCTCGCAATGCGGGTTCTGCACGCCGGGGTTCGTGATGTCGCTGTTCACTCTCTACAGTCAAGGCGATCGGCTCGATCGCCGGGGCATCGACGACCAACTCGCCGGCAACCTCTGCCGCTGTACCGGCTACGGGCCGATCATCGAGGCGGCGGAGCGGATGTGGGACTTGCAGGTGCCGGCCTGGCAGGATGAGCGCAACGCCCGCGAGCATGGACTGCTCCGCAAGATCGCGCACGGCGGCACGGTCGACCTCAATCATGGAAAATGTCGGTTCCGCTCGCCGACGGACCTCGCAGCGCTCGATGACCACATGAACGCGCCCGTCACGATTGTCGCCGGTGCGACCGACGCCGGGCTCTGGGTGACGAAGCAGCACCGCGTGCTCGACGATATCGTGCATCTGGATCGGGTGGCGGAGTTGAAGTCGATCGAGCAGCGCGACGGCAAGCTCAGGATCGGCGCGGCGGTCACCTATTCGGAGGCGTTCGAGACGATCGCCCGGAGCTTTCCCGATCTCGGCGAGCTGCTGCGCCGGCTCGGCTCGACCCAAGTCCGCAATGCCGGGACGATCGGCGGCAATGTCGCCAATGGCTCGCCGATCGGGGATATGCCGCCCGCGTTGATCGCGCTCGGTGCGACCCTCGTTCTGCGGCGCCGAGGCAAGCGGAGGCAGCTCCCGCTCGAGGATTTCTTCATCGACTACCAGAAGCAAGACCTCCGCCCTGGTGAGATCGTGGAAGCTATCGAGATCCTCCTCCTCGACGAGCCCGAGCAGCTGCGCTGCTACAAGGTCTCCAAGCGCTTCGACCAGGACATTTCCGCCGTTTGCGGGTGTTTCAACGTGCGGATCGAAGCCGGGATCGTGAGAGGAGCCCGCATCGCCTATGGCGGCATGGCGGCGATCCCGAAGCGGGCGAAAGCGGTCGAGGCGGCGCTGCTGGGCCAGCCATGGAGCCTCCCGACGGTCGAGGCGGCGCTGTCCGCCTATGAGTGCGACTTCCAGCCCATCGGCGACATGCGGGCGTCGGCCAGCTATCGCCTGAAGGTTGCGCAAAATCTGCTGCTGCGGCTCTATCACGAGACCCATTCGCCGCTCGCCGAGACTCGCCTCGCGGGCCGTGGCGCGGTTGTGGGGTGAGGCCATGGCGAGCGAGCGGATCATCGGCGGCGTGCGGGAGTGGATCGCCCAGGATTCCTCCGCCAAGCACACCACCGGCGAGGCGGTCTACACCGACGACATCCCCGAGCCGCCCGGAACGCTGCACGTGCTGATGGGCCTCAGCACCAAAGCGCATGCGGACGTCATCCGGCTCGATCTCGAGGCCGTGCGAGCGGCGCCGGGTGTGGTCGTGGTCCTCACGGCCGCCGACATTCCCGGGGTCAACGATGTATCTCCGTTCGCCGGCGATGACCCGATGCTCGCCGACGGCTTGGTCGAGTACGACGGCCAGCCGCTGTTTGCGATTGCAGCCGAGACGCTGGAGATGGCACGTCAGGCCGTGAAGCTCGCGGTGGTCGAGTATGCGGAGCGGCCGGCGATCCTGACGATCGAGGAAGCGATGGCCGCTCGCTCCTTCCTGCAAGGCACCGACCCGCCCTACACCATCGCGCGCGGCGATGCCGACGCCGCTATCGCCGCTGCAATCCATCGCATCGATGGCCGGATCGAGATCGGCGGGCAGGAGCATTTCTACCTCGAAGGCCAGGTCGCGCTCGCCATTCCGGGCGAGGACGAGGACGTGCTCGTTCACTCCTCGACCCAGCACCCCAGCGAGATCCAGCACACGGTCGCCAAGGTGCTGGGCATTGCCAATCACGCGGTCACGGTCGAATGCCGGCGGCTGGGCGGGGCGTTCGGGGGCAAGGAGACACAGGGAAATCTGCCGGCTGCGCTCGCCGCGATGGTTGCGAGGAAAACCGGACGTCCGGCCAAGGTCCGCTACGACCGCGATGACGATTTCCGCATCACCGGCAAGCGCCATGACTTTCGGATCGACTATCGCGTGGGCTTCGACGATGACGGCCGCGTCCAGGGCATCGCCTTCGAGCAGGCGGCGCGCTGTGGCCTCTCGTTCGATCTGTCGATGGCGATCGCCGACCGCGCGATGCTGCATGCCGACAACACTTATTTCCTGCCGGATGTGCGGATCGTCTCCTATCGCTGCCGCACGCATACGGCCTCCAACACCGCCTTTCGCGGCTTCGGTGGGCCGCAGGGGATGCTCGGCATCGAGCGGGTGATGGATCAGATCGCGCACGCGCTCGGGCGCGATCCACTCGACATCCGTCGCGCTAATTTCTATCCCGACAAGGGTCAGGCCGGCCGGGCCACACGCAGTGTCACTCCCTACGACATGCCGGTCGAGGATTGCGTGATCGGCGCGATCACCGGGGAGCTGACGGCGAGTGCCGACTACGAGGCTCGGCGTGCCGCTATCCGCCAATGGAACGCAAGCAGCCCGATCCTGAAGCGCGGCATCGCCCTCACGCCCGTCAAGTTCGGGATCTCGTTCACGCTGACCCACTTGAACCAGGCGGGCGCGCTCGTTCACGTCTACTCCGATGGCTCGATCGGTCTCAATCACGGTGGCACCGAGATGGGCCAGGGGCTCAACGTCAAGGTCGCCCAGGTGGTGGCGGAAGAGTTTCAAGTCGACCTTTCCCGCGTGAAGATCACGGCGACGACGACGGGCAAGGTGCCCAATACCTCGCCGACGGCGGCCTCCTCCGGCTCCGACATCAACGGCATGGCGGCACGCGCGGCTGCCCGCACGATCAAGTCCCGCATGGCCGAGTTCCTCGCATCGCAGCACCAGACAAGCCCTGATGAGGTCCGGTTTCTGCCCGGTCGCGTGCTGGTCGGCGAGCGCGAACTGTCTTTCGCGGAGGCCGTGGGAGCATGCTATCGCGGGCGCGTCTCGCTGTCCTCGACCGGCTTCTACGCGACGCCGAAAATCTCCTGGGACCGGCCGGCCGGGCGGGGCAGGCCGTTCTTCTATTTCGCCTATGGAGCAGCCGTGACCGAGGTTGCGATCGACACGCTGACGGGCGAGAACCGGATCCTCAGGGTCGATATTCTGCATGACGCGGGCAAGTCGCTGAACCCTGCGATCGACCTCGGCCAGATCGAGGGCGGCTACGTGCAGGGCGCGGGCTGGCTGATGACGGAGGAGCTGGTCTGGGACGAGCGGGGACGGCTCCGCACCCATGCGCCCTCGACCTACAAGATCCCGGCCTGCTCCGACCGGGCTCCGGTCATGAACATTCGCATCTGGGAGCAGGGCGAGAACACCGAGGACGCGATCTGGCGCTCCAAAGCGGTTGGCGAGCCGCCCTTGATGCTCGCCATCTCGGCGCTGATGGCACTGTCCGACGCCGTTGCGGCCGCGGGTGGATACCAGCGATACCCGATGCTCGATGCCCCGGCAACGCCAGAGCGCGTCCTCATGGCGGTGGAGCGCGTCAGCTCCGGCGCCGTGCCGCCTTGACCGCGAGCGTGCCGGCGCTTAGCCCCTCGTGAGGAGGGGCACGCATGAATATGGGACTGCTCGAGCGCTACCGCGCCATGATCGCGGCGGATGAGATCGCGCCCGATCCCGCGCAAGCGCATGCGGCCGGCCGGCTCGATGACCTCGCACGGCGCTTGGAGCGCTTCGAGGGCGAGCGAAACGGGCTGTTCTCGCGCCTGCGCGGCACGCCCAAGCCGCCCAAGGGCCTCTACATCCACGGCAAGGTCGGCCGCGGCAAGACCATGCTGATGGATCTGTTCCACGAGGCGGTCCGGTTCGAGCCGCGGCGGCGCGTCCATTTCCACGAGTTGATGGGGGAGGCGCACGAGCTGATCGGGCAAGCCCGCAAGCGCGGCGGTGGCGACCCGATCCCGCCGGTGGCGCGTGAGATAGCGGCGCGGGCAAAGCTGCTGTGCTTCGATGAGCTGCACGTCACCGACATCGCCGACGTTCACATTCTGGGACGCCTGTTCAAATCGCTGATGGCAGCGGGCGTCGTCGTGGTCGCAACCAGCAACACCGCGCCGCGCGACCTCTATCAGGACGGCCTCAACCGGGAGCAAATCCTGCCGTTCATCGCTTCGATCGAGAGCCACATGGAGGTGATCGAGCTGGCGGCGGCGAAGGACTACCGGCTCGAGAAGCTGACCGGCCAGCAGCTCTATTTCACGCCGACTGGAGCGGCGGCGACCGCAGGGTTGCGTGAAGCCTTCCATCGCCTCTCGGGCGTGCGCCGCGGCCGGCCCGCCGTGCTCGCGGTGAAGGGTCGTCAGCTCGCCGTGTCCGAAGCCCATTTGGGCGTCGCCTGGTTCACCTTCGACGAGCTCTGCCGGCGTCCGCTCGGGGCGGCCGACTATCTCGCCATCGCGCACACCTATCATACGGTCATTCTGCAGGGCATCCCCGTGCTCGGCCGGGAGCATCGCAACGAGGCGCGCCGGCTCGTCACGCTGATCGACTCGCTCTACGACAACCGGGTGCAGCTGATCCTGTCGGCTGACGCCGAGCCGGGCCAGATCCATGCGGAGGGCGACGGCGCGGCGCTGTTCGAGCGCACCGCGAGCCGTCTGGTCGAGATGCGGAGCGAAGCTTATCTGGGGCGGCGGTAGGCGGGAACGAGGTCATACCAACCTGCAAAAACCTCGACTCATGAGTACGCCCCCTTGAAAGAAACCCTCTCAGGCGGCGATCCTCCGGGTCAAGGAGACGTCGTAACCGAGGTTCGTGAGTTTGGCGACGAGGCTCTGCAACTGCTTCGGCTTGGCGCGCGATGCGGCGGGGGCGGGAACCGGCTCTTGGTAGAGCGTGCCGGTCTTGAGCATGTGGTAGGCGGACGTCAGGATCGAAGCGGCGACGGCGCAGACGGCTTTCTTGGCCCCGCGCCGCGCCTTGATCCGATAGAACTGCGCCTGCAGGTAACTGCCCTTTTTGCGCATCGCGGCCCAACCGCTCTGCACCAGCGTCGTCTTCAGCCAAGGCGCGCCCTTCCGCATGCGGGTTGAGCGGCGCTTGCCGGCACTCTCGTCGTTCTTCGGGCACAGACCTGCCCAGGAGATGAGATGGCCAGCGGTCGGGAAGCGGCTCATGTCGATACCGATCTCGGACACGATCACCCGCGCCACCAGTTCACCGACTCCTGGAATGGTGGTCAGGATGTCGATGGCGGTGCGAAAGGGCGCGAGGCCGGCCTCGACCTCCGCGTCGATCTCGGCGAGCACACAATCGAGCGTGTCGATGTGGCCGAGGTGCAGTTTGAGCAGAAAGCGATGATGCCTGGTCACGCG
Source organism: Hyphomicrobiaceae bacterium (assembly GCA_031403055.1). GTDB lineage: Bacteria > Pseudomonadota > Alphaproteobacteria > Rhizobiales > Hyphomicrobiaceae > JANNSW01. The sequence continues at coordinate 9,294 of JANNSW010000274.1, forward strand.
GCCCCGCAACGCCTCCTGCAGGTCCGCGGGTGATGCCTTCAAGCGGTTGCTGGCGAGGCTTGCCAGCCTGACCGGGTCCGTCTCGCCGCTGATCAACGCCGCGAGCATGCGCCGCCCGCTCGCGCCGACGATGTCGGTGATGACCGAGTCGAGCTTGATGTTGGCGTCTTCCAAAGTCTTCTGCAGCCGCTGAACGTGGCTTGTGCGTTCGCGCGTCATTTGCTTGCGCGTGCGCAGCAAACCGCGCTGCTCCTGCGTCGGCTGGTCGGGCACGAAGCTGCCACGAACGAGGCCGTGCGCCAGGAGATCGGCCAGCCACGTCGCGTCGTTGACGTCGGTCTTGCGCCCCGGCACGTTCTTCACGTGGGCCGCGTTGGCCAAAGTCAGATGCACGTCGCCGTCACCGACGATGTGCCACACGGGCTTCCAGTAGACGCCCGTCGCCTCCATGACGACATGCGTGGCACCACGCTCGGCGAGCCACGCCGACAGGTCGAGCAGAGCGCTGGTCGTCGTTTTGAAGGTGCGCACGTCACGTTCGACTTTCGCACCGACCATCCGCCGCGAACACGCGACAACGGTATCCTTGTGAACGTCCAGTCCGGCACAGTTCGGATAGAGTACTTCCATGACGTTACCTCTCGCGAGCGCCACCGGCATGGACCTTCCGTTGCAGTGAACTCTTGAAACCGTGCTCCGGGCACATCACTGCGCCGTGGCACACTCTGGGGGGATCGGAACGTCCGGGTCCAACTCAATAACGGGCTCGATGGCACCAAGGGAAGTCGACCTCTGCGCCGGCGGCGAGGTCGATCATGCCACGATCCGCGCCCCGTTTCATCCCCAGTGGGACGGACGCGAGTCCGGTGACGAACTCAATAGGCGTGAGCGGGATGCTGGGTTTGATAGAGAGGATGTAATCCGCGCGCTTTGGCCGCCCGCGACTGACGAGGCTGCCACGCACGATGATGCGGCCCTTGGTGAAGCTGACTTCCTGCCGAATCTGAGATTCTGGATTCCAACCCGCCGCCACGATCGCCGGCGTGATGAAGAGCCTGCAAATATCCGCTTCGCTCAACGTCACTTTTTCGGCGGCATCCACGAGCGCAATTCTCGGTATCTGTCTGGGTCAGTTGCCGCGAACAGGCGGCGATAATGAAGTC
>JANNSW010000275.1:0-7848 GCA_031403055.1 Hyphomicrobiaceae bacterium
CACGCCTTCGTCGCGGCGCATGGCATCGATGTCGGCCTGCTGGCGGTCGAGATAGACGGCATAGTGGGCATCGACGGCGACTTGGGCGGATGTCCTGGGGCCGATCTCGCCGAGGGCGGGCCAGATCCGTGCCAGCGCGTCAAAATCGATGTCAGGCAGCGACAACAGCTCAAAGGCGTTGCGGCGGCGACCATCGCGATTGACGCGCAGGCCGTGCCGGGCGGCCTCGTCGGGCGTGAGGCTGAGAGTCTCGAGCTGGTTTCTGGCGGCAGCGAGCGACGCCGCCTTGGCTTGGAACGCTGTCGCCCGAGCGACGCCAACGCAGCCTACGCCCAAGCCGAGCGGCGTCAGACGCTGATCGGCATTGTCGGCGCGCAGCCGCAAGCGGTACTCGGCGCGCGAGGTGAACATGCGGTAGGGCTCGCTGACGCCGCGGGTGACGAGATCGTCGATCATGACGCCGAGATAGGCGTCGGCGCGGCTGACAGTAAACCCGGTTGTGCCGCCGGCAGCCTTCAAGGCGGCGTTGATACCCGCAATCAGCCCCTGGGCGGCAGCCTCCTCGTAACCGGTCGTCCCATTGATCTGACCTGCGAGGAAGAGACCAGGAGCGCGCCTGGTCTCGAGCGTCGTATGCAACTCGCGCGGATCGACATAGTCGTACTCGATGGCATAGCCGGGTTGCAGCACGCGGGCGCGCTCGAGGCCGGGGATGGTCGCCAGAAACGCGAGTTGTATATCCTCGGGTAGCGAGGTCGAGATGCCGTTGGGGTAGATGGTGGTGGTGTCGAGACCCTCGGGCTCGAGGAAGATCTGATGGGATTGGCGCTCGCGGAAGCGGACGACCTTGTCCTCGATCGAGGGGCAGTAGCGCGGGCCGATGCCCTTGATGCTGCCGGAGTACATGGCCGAGCGCGTGAGGTTGGCCTCGATCAAGGCGTGGGTTGCCGCCGTGGTGTGGGTGACATGGCAGGCAATCTGGGGCGTCGTGATGCGCCCGGTCAGGAACGAGAAGGGCTCTGGCGGGTCGTCGCCAGGTTGGCGTTCGAGGGATGACCAGTCGATAGTCGCTCCGTCGAGGCGCGGGGGCGTGCCGGTCTTGAGGCGGCCGGTCGCGAGGCCGAGCGAGGCCAGACGATCCGTCAGCCCGAGCGCTGGCGCCTCGCCGATGCGGCCGGCCGGGATCTGGCGGTCGCCGATGTGGATCAAGCCATTGAGGAATGTTCCGGTGGTGACGACGACGGCGGCGGCCGACAGCTGCTCGCCATCAGTTGTAGCGACACCGCAAATGCCGCCGGCCGCGACGATCAGGTCGGCGGCACCGGCCTCGATCACCGCGAGCCCCGCGGTCGCCTGGATCGCAGCCTGCATCGCCTCGCGATAGAGCTTGCGATCGGCCTGGGCGCGCGGGCCCTGGACGGCGGGGCCCTTGGAGCGGTTCAAGACACGGAACTGGATCCCGGCCGCATCGGCGACGCGGCCCATCAAGCCATCGAGCGCATCGATCTCGCGCACGAGATGGCCCTTGCCGAGGCCGCCGATCGCGGGGTTGCAGGACATCTCGCCGATGGTGGCAAAACGGTGAGTGAGGAGGGCGGTGCGTGCACCCATGCGTGCGGCGGCTGCCGCGGCCTCACAGCCGGCATGGCCGCCACCGACAACGATCACGTCGGAGCTGTTGGTCACCTTTGTCATGGGGCGCCACCCTATGGATTTCGGCCAAAGGGGTCAAAGGGTGCGAGCGATGGGGTTATCCCCATGTTTCACGTGAATCAATTCCTCGGGATTCAGTTGCGACTCGGGAGTCTGGATGCGACTCCGAGTGGCGGAATCCCGAACGCGCTGCCTCCCCACCCCCAGGAATCCCGCAACAGCTGCCTCCCCAAGGTGGGGAGGATGCCGCCGCGTGCCTCCACGCGGTGGGGAGGGGGCGCCTTCGCATATCCGCGCCGCGTTTCACGTGAATCTTTTGTCCACAGACGACGCGGAGATACCCACAACCGGGGTGGCTCTATTTGCCGATGCAGAAGCTCGCGAAAATCTCGTCGAGCACATGCTCGGCATCGACCCGGCCGGAAAGGCGGCCGAGCGCCATCGCTGCCGCGCGCAGGTCCTCGGCTCGGAGCTCGAGGTCGGCGGCGGGTCCGGCGAGGAAACGGTCGAGGGCGGAGGCGCAATGCTCGAGGCCTTGGCGATGCCGCGCGCGCGTAACCAGCGCCGGCTCGCCGGCGGGGAGGGTCGAGCGCGCCCGCTCGGCGATGAGGCGCGTCAGGGCGTCGAGGCCATCCCCAGTCAAGGCCGAGACGCGCGCCGCCGGAGTCGCGGGGTCGGACCCCGTCATGAGGTCGCATTTGGTCGCCACGACGATCGGAGCTTGGTCTGAAGCGAAATCCGCCGGCGGACGCCGGCCTGGCTCGCTGCCGTCGGTCAGCCACAGCACCAGCCCGGCCTCGCCCGCGCGCGCGTAAGTCCGCCGGATGCCCTCGCGCTCGATAGCGCCCTCGGGGGACCGGATGCCGGCGGTGTCGGTAACGATCACCGGCAAGCCATCGAGGTCGAGCCGCACCTCGATCGCATCGCGGGTGGTGCCGGGCTCGGGTGAGACGATCGCCACGTCGCGGCGGGCGAGCGCGTTCAACAGGCTCGATTTGCCGGCGTTGGGCGCGCCCGCCAGCACGACGCGAAATCCGTCACGCAGGATTTCGCCGCGGTGGCCGGCATCGAGATGGCAGTGGATCGCCTCGCTCAGCCGGGCAGCGATGAGGCGGGACGCGACCATGGCCTCGGCGGGGACATCGGCCTCGTCGGAGAAATCGATCGCAGCTTCGATCAGGGCGAGCGCGCGTACAAGGTCGCTGCGCCAGCCCTCCAGGATCCGCCGGAGATAGCCGCTGCCGTGGGCGAGTGCCTGGCGCCGCTGCGCCTCGGTGTCGGCAGCGATCAGGTCGGCAAGCCCTTCCGCCTCGGTCAGATCGAGCCGTCCATTCTCGAAGGCGCGGCGGGTGAACTCGCCTGGCTCGGCGAGGCGCAAGCCAGGGCGGGCCGAGAGCTCCGCCAGCATCCGCGCGATGACGGCCGATCCGCCATGGATATGCAACTCGACGATGTCCTCGCCAGTGAAGCTCGCAGGCGCGGGGAAAAGGAGGACGAGGGCCTGGTCGAGCGACTCGCCGGTGCGCGGGCTGCGGAGGGTGCGCACGCTGGCCTGGCGCGGGACCGGCAGAGCGTCTGCCATCGCAGCCAGTGTCCCGGCGGCGCCCGGCCCCGAGAGCCGGATGACCGCGACACCGGCCCGCCCGTGGCCGCTCGAAAGCGCGAATATGGTCGAACGCTCGATCATTCCGATGCTAGAATCCCGCCGAAGTCCGCACGGAGCCTCCAATGCCCGCCAATCGTCTCGACACCGAAACCAGCCCCTATCTGCTCCAGCACAAGGGCAATCCGGTCCATTGGTGGGCCTGGGGGGAGGAAGCGCTCGCCGAGGCGAAGCGCACCGGCAAGCCGATCCTGCTGTCGGTTGGCTATGCCGCTTGCCACTGGTGCCATGTGATGGCGCACGAGAGTTTCGAGGATGAGACGACCGCTGACGTCATGAACGAGCTCTACGTGAACATCAAGGTCGACCGCGAGGAGCGGCCCGACATCGATGCGATCTATATGGCGGCCCTGCATACACTGGGCGAGCAGGGCGGCTGGCCGCTGACGATGTTCCTCTCGCCCGACGCCGAGCCGTTCTGGGGCGGGACCTATTTCCCCAAGGACGAGCGATATGGCAAGCCGAGCTTCGTGCGGGTGCTGCGGGAGGTAGCCCGGATCCACAGGAACGAGCCGGCGCGTGTGGCCCAGAACTCGAGCGCAATTCTGGAGCGGCTGCGGGCGTCGGCGCCAAGCGAGCAGGCGCCGAGGATCGGCGAGGCGGCGTTGCGGGACCTGGCGGCTCGCGCTGCAACTCTGGTCGATCCGGTGCATGGCGGCATGGAGGGGGCGCCGAAGTTCCCACAATACTCGTTCTTCTGGTTCCTGTGGCGCACGGGCATCCGCTACGACCTCGAGAATGCACGTGTCGCCGCGCAGACGACCCTCGACCACATCTGCCAGGGCGGCATCTACGATCATCTGGCCGGCGGCTTCTCACGCTACTCGGTCGACGAGCGCTGGCTGGTGCCGCACTTCGAGAAGATGCTCTATGACAACGCGCTGCTGATCGACCTGATGACGGAAGTCTGGAAGCAGACGGGCTCGCCGCTGCTCGAGCAGCGGATCGCGGAGACGATCGGCTTCGTGCTCAGCGACATGGCCGCGCCCGAGGGCGGGTTCGCGGCGTCGTGGGATGCCGATTCCGAAGGCGAGGAGGGCAAGTTCTACCTCTGGTCGCGCTCCGAGATCGATCAGGTGCTGGGGGCGGAGGACGCGGCGCTCTTCGCCACGCACTATGACGTGACGGCAGCCGGCAATTTCGAAGGGCACAACATCCTGAACCGGCTCGGCAGCCTGCGATTGGCTGCCGGCGAGATCGAGGCGCGGCTCGCCTCGATGCGCGCGAGGCTGCGCCAGCATCGCGCCAAGCGCATTCCACCGGGCTACGACGACAAGGTGCTCGCCGACTGGAACGGGTTGATGATCGCGGCGCTCGCCAAGGCGTCGACCGCGTTCGAGCAACCCAGATGGCTGTCGGCGGCGCTCGGCGCCTACAAGCTCGTTGTCGGGCGGATGCAGAAAGGCGGTCGCCTCATCCATTCTTATCGCGCGGGCGAAGGCAAGGCGCCGGCGACGGCGAGCGACTATGCCAATATGATCGGCGCGGCGATCGCGCTGCACGAGGCGACGGGGGAAGCCGGGTACGTGGCCGACGCCCGCCGCTGGGCTGGCGTGCTCGACCGCCACTACTGGCTCGACGATCGCGGCGGCTATGCCTTCACCGCCGACGATACGGCCAGTCTGATCGTGCGGACCCGGACGGCACACGACGATGCGACGCCCAACGCCAATGGCGTGATGGTGTCGAACCTCGTGAAGCTGCAGATGCTGACGGGGGAAGCGTCCTACGAGGACCGCGCGAAGGCGACGCTCGAAGCGTTCGCGCCGGAGTTGGCGCGAGGGCCTCTGGCCTGCACGGGGCTGATGACCGGGCTGATCGACCTCGAATCGCCACAGCAACTCGTGATCGTCAGAGGCGCCGCCAGCGGGCTTGGCCCACTCGAGCGCGCCGCGCGCACGCTCGCGCTGCCGGGTGCGCTCGTTCAGGTGATCGATGACCCGGCACTGATTGCGCCCAGCTCGGCGGCAGCCGGCAAAAAGGCGATTGGCGGCAAGACGACCGCCTATCTGTGCGTCGGTCGGACGTGCTCGTCGCCGATGACGGAGGCGCACGAGCTGGCCGAGACGGCAAGGGCATTGCGGAGGGCGAACGTGAAGCAGCCCTGATCGCCTATCTCTGTACCGCCTTGACGTGTCTGGAAGCGATCGCCGAGGCCCGCGACCTGGAGCGCACAGTGCGCGCGGCGCGGTGCTTACGCTTGGAGCGCACAGTCTGAGCAGGCTCCTCGCCGGCATCGGCGGAGGCGACCGCGGCCTTGGCTTGCGCCACGGGCAGCTTGACCAGAAAGTCGGTGTACTTGCTGATCTCGTCGCTCTTACCCCGGTCGGTGACGATCAGGGAGGAGCCCGGCGTCAGCAACTTGGCGATCCTCTCGCGAGTGTCAGCTGGGATGTCGATCCGATCGAGGACGCTCGCTGGGCCAAAGGCCGCGGACGCCTCGTCGCCGGGCATCACGGTCCAGCGGACCTCGATTGCGCCCTCCGAAAACTCCTGGGACTGGAACAGGAGCGTGCCGGTCGGCTGGTCGGGATCGCGGATATCGATCGGGGCGTCGAACAGATCGGTGAACTCCTGCTTGGCGTAGATGTGCCAGTCCTTCGCTGGGCCCCGTCCGGTCGCCCGGCTCAGATGGTCGAGCACCTCGGCGGAGACGACATCGGTCTGCTTCAGGCCGTGGATGCGCTGATAGATCCGCATGATGTCGCGCGAGACCGGACCAATGTAGCCGTCGACCTCGCCGATCTCATACTTCAGCTCTTTCAGCATTTCCTGCGTTGACCGCGCCAGATCGCGCTCGCTGCGCCTGGCGATGAGCAGGCGGATCGGCGCGGTCGATGGCGGCTTGACGGCCGGTGTGGCGTCGGACGCCGTGCCCGTCAGGGAAGCGGTGACGACGACCGCGGGAGTGGCGCTCGCGGCTTTCGGTGCAGGCTGGAACAATTGCTTGTGGCTGATCTCGACCGGCGCGATCTCGCTTCTGGTGATGATGATGTGGTTGTTCATCCGCGTCATCCCGAACAGCTTCTGGGCGAAGCTGTGCGGCAAGCGGATGCAGCCATGCGAAGCTGGGTAGCCGGGAAGCGCTCCCGCATGGAGGGCAACGCCCGACCAGGTGACGCGCTGCATGAACGGCATCGGCGCGCCGCTATAGATGTTCGAATGGTGGATGCGGTTCTTCTCCAGGATCGAGAACACGCCGCTCGGCGTGGGGAAGCCGCGCTGTCCGGTCGAAACCGGCCCGGTGTCGATCAGCTCAGTGCCGTGGTAGACGAACAGCTTCTGCTTTTTCAACGAGATGATCAGGTTGAGGGGCTGGCGTGGAGGGAGCTGGACCTCCTTGGCGGCTTCCGCCTTCTTCTTCCTCGTCGAAGCAATGCTGTCGTCTGTTCCCAGGACGGCAAAACCGATTGCCAATGCCGCGAGAGCTGCACTCAACCGAAATCGCGCCAGTTTGCCAGTCATGGGATTGTCCTGCCCGATTGCGATCGATCCGCGCCAAAGGCTGCATTGGGGTGCAGCCGCAAGCCACGACCGTAACCGGTTCGATGCGTGGCTGTCACCGGGGCACGATCGAAAGTGCTCGGTAAAACTCAACCCGTGACAAGAAAGCGACGGTCGCGCACGTGCACCAGGCTCGTTTTTAACCAAACCTTCAACGCCTGCGTGCATTGAGGATGGCAACCCCTGCCGGGAGCTCGCCCAGAATGCATCAAAAGCTCAAGACTGCCGTCCGGCATGCCCGCCGATTCGGACCTGCGCCGTTCGCCCGCTATGCGGCGATGCGCTATGTGGTGCGGCCCTACCATCTCGCTCTGAACACGCCGCTGATCGGGCACGAGCGCTACGAAGCGGCCATCGGCGGGAGAAATGGGCTCGAAATCGGCGGCCCGAGTGGCTTCTTCCGCCAGGGCGGACAGATCCCGCTCTATGGACGCGCGGCAGCGCTCGACAATTGCAATTTCGCGGCCAAGACGGTCTGGGAAGGGCAGATCGAGGAAGGCGCGTTCGAGGTCGAGGGACGCGTCCTCGGCCGGCAGTTCATCGCCGAGGTGCTCGACGTCGCCGGGAAGGCGCCCAAGCAAGCTTACGACTTTGTTGCAACCAGCAATTGCATCGAGCATGTCGCGAACCCGTTGCGTGCGCTCGAGGCGATCCGGGACGTGCTGCGGCCCGGCGGGGCGCTGATCCTGGTGCTGCCGCGCAAGGAAACGAACTTCGACCGGCTCCGGCCGACCACGAGCTTTGCCCACCTGGTCGAGGATCATCGCGCCAACCGCGGGGAGGACGACCTCACCCACGCCAAGGAATTCGTCGAGCTATTCGACCTGTCGCTCGGTCCTCACATCGCGAGCCGGGCCGCACTCGCCGAGATGGCGGCGGACAATCTCCGGCTGCGCTGCATCCATCACCACGTGTTCGACCTGGAGCTGATCCGGAAGGCGTGCGGATTTGCCGGTCTCAGGGTCGAGGATGCGCGGAGCGCGGGCACGGACTTCGTGGTGCTGGCGGTGAAGTTGGGTCAGCGCGGG
>JANNSW010000276.1:0-3969 GCA_031403055.1 Hyphomicrobiaceae bacterium
CCGGCGAACGCCATCGGCCCGCCCGCCTTCGGCCGGATCAGGCTCGGCCGCTTGTCGCCGTCGGGCCCCGTCCATTCGTAGAAGCCGTCGGCGGGAACGAGGCAGCGCTTGTGGCGCATGGCGGCGCGAAACGAGGGTTTGTCGGGGGCGGTCTCGGCGCGGGCGTTGAGGAGGATCGAGAACTCGCGCGGGTCCTTGACCCAGGACGGGATCAGCCCCCAGCGAACGAGCGCGAGCTCGCGCTCGCCCCTGAGGTCGAGCCGGACGATCGCGACCGGCTGCGTCGGCGCGATGTTGTAGCGGGGCGGGAAATCCGCAATGGACCTCGAGCCGAAATACGCGCGGACTGCCTCGGGCGGCGAGGTCAGGCTGTAGCGCGAGCACATGGAAAGCCCTCCCATCTTCGGCGAGCGCGGCTATACTATCAGCGAATGCGAGCGGGCGGACAACGACCGACCAGAGGGGAGCACATCATGACTTTCACGATCATCCGGCCCGAGCAGCATCACCGAGCCGATTGGGGCCGGCTCTTTGCGGGCTACGCCGCGTTCTATCAGGTGGAGCAGAGCGAGCAGATGCGCGACCGCGTCTGGTCCTGGCTGCACGATCCCGCGCACACCGTCAAAGGCTTCCTCGCGGTCGACGACCGCGGCAAGCCGATCGGCCTCACTCACTACCGCCCCTATGCTCGGCCGTTGGCTGCCGCGACCGCTTGCTTCCTCGACGACCTGTTCGTCGACCGGACCGAGCGCGGCGGCCGCATCGCCGATGCCCTGATTGCAGCCGTCGCCGAGGAAGGCCGCAAGCGCGGCTGGTCGCTCGTGCGCTGGGTCACGGCGGACGACAATTATCGCGCGCGGGCCGTCTACGACCGCGTTTCGACCCGGACCAGATGGATCACCTACGAGATCAAGCTGTGACGAGCGCCGTTTTGCCGCGGGCGGCAGCCAGCGCCGCGATCTTCAGAGGCGACGAGGTTCTGATCATCGAGCGTGCAAAACCAACCCTGTCGGGGATTTGGAGCCTGCCGGGCGGGCATATCGAGCCGGGTGAGCGGGCGGCCGAAGCGGCGACCAGGGAAGTGTGGGAAGAGACTGGCGTGACTGTGGAGATCCTGGCCCTCGCCGATGTTGTCGATGTGATCCTGCGCGACGGGAATGACCGGCTCAGCGCCCACTTCGTCATCGCCGCATTCCATGGCCGCTGGCTCGCGGGCGAGCCGATGGCGGGAGGGGATGCATCTGACGCGCGCTTTGTTCCAGTGACCGAATTGGATGGGTTCGCTCTGACGGCAGGAACCCGGGGCTTGATCGAGCGCGCCCATGCGCGGCAGCAGGGCACGGATTGATCGGGCAGCCACGGTTTGGCCATGCGCCTCGCTTTGGCTATAGAATGATGAGCTCGGCAACAGGATTCGGGCGAGGCGGAATGCAACGGCAACAGCTGAAGCGCACATTGGCGGTCCTCGCAGGGGCGGCACTGGCTACGTTGGCAACTCCTTTGATGGTCTGCCACGCGGCCGACGACACCCGTCCCTATGACGAGAAGCTGCTGCATCTCTCGGAGATCCTCGGCTCCGTGCACTATCTGCGTGAGCTGTGTGGCGCCGAGGAGGGACAGCTCTGGCGCACCGAGATGGAGGCTCTCGCGGAATCGGAGGGGACGACCCCACTGCGTCGTGCCCGGCTCGTCGCCAGCTTCAACAAGGGCTATCGCAGCTACCGGCGAACCTATCAGACCTGCACCACCTCGGCCGAAACGGCGATCGGGCGGTTCCTGACGGAAGGCGCGGATCTGGCCGCCGCGATCGCTGCTCCCAAAAAACCGGCGCCGTGAGGCTCATTCCCTGACGTGGCGCTTCAACTCACGCACCAGTGCCGTGAGCCGGTCGGCAATCTCGAGCCCGCCTTCGACCGTCGCTTTCAGGCTCGCACGCTCGGTCAGGAGCTTGTTCAACCGCTCCTGCGCATCGCCGAATCCAAAGAACACCGACTCCGGCGCGTCCAGCAACCCGTCCTCGATCGCGCACATCACCTCGAACGCGCTGCCCGAGGCGCTGGGCAACACTCGTGCGATGTCGCCGAGCACGACATGCACCACATGCTGGGTGTCGCTGTCCGACTTCAAGGCATTGAGCCCGAACTTGAACGGGGAGGAAACGATGGCCCTGTCGTTGCCGAAGGCCGTCAGCGACCTCGCCAGCCGCCGGAAAATGTCCTGCAGCTTCAGGCAATCGCTCTCGAGGTCGCGCACCACGATCGCGATCTTGCGGCGCGGTTTCTGGCGCTCGCTCGCGCTGGTCTCGCCGACCCAGAGGATCGCCGCGATCGAGGCGATCGCACCGAGCGCGGACAGCGCCGGCAACACCGCCGCGAGCGGATCGGGAGCGACCCGGGCGTGCCCCGTCGGGCGTGGTACGAGCTTGCGGGCTTCGAGCCCCATGGTCAGTCCCCTGGATCGATCGCCCGCTGCTCCCCGGGCAACACTTGATAGGCTGATTCGCGGCCCTGGACGGGAGGCCCACGGCTCCACTCCTGCGATCATTGCCCCAACCCGTGGCCGCCGCGCCCCGCTATTTGTCCCCGCAACAGCCTTTTTCCACAGCGACAGAAACGGGTTGCAACAACGCCTCGGACCCTAGAGACTCACGGCAACTGATTCTTCCGCGTATTCGAGTCGTGCTGCAGCAGTTCCGGGTGTGTCCCGGGGTGGCGTTGGGATGCTGCGGCCAAATTTGATGCGGCTTGATCGTAGGACACCAGAGGGGGCGTGAATGGAGCGGACAGAGGCACTCGCTACACTGCGGCGGGAATATCAGACCGACTACCAGAAGGAAATCCGGGCAGCTCGCGATATGCTGGCGGCGGGCATTCGGGCCGTGAACGGCACCGAGGGCTCGATCAATCTGGCCGACAAGCAGACATTCGTCAGCCTCGGCCAGGCTCGCAAGCGCTTCGTCGACGCGCTCGGCCCGGCCATCAAGCCGGTGCTGGAAGCCTATGCCCGCGAGCTCGAGCGTGAGGCCGCGAGCCTTGGCCTCGACGGCCAGGTGACGGGCGATGCTCCGTTGATGGAGAGCCTGCACGACGTGCTGAAGCACCTGCAGCGCGCCGAGTTGCCGCAAGGCACGCGTGCCGCCGGCGGCTACCGCGACTCGGCCTGAACGGGTCGATTGCGATCGAGCCATGCGACCTGGAGCGGGGCCTCGCCATGAGGCAGCCGCTCTTTGGTTCTGGGCATCCCGCCGCTCGAGACTGACAGCACTCCACTCACGCCCTGACCTCCTCGCCGCGTCCATCCGCGCGAGGTTGTTGGAGCAACGGGGACGCGGGCGCCGGAGCGCTGCGTTTGTAAGTTTTGAGCAGCCTTCCGGCGCCCATTTCGTGACGACTTTTGGCGCGAGGTGGACGCGTGCCGACGGAAGACTTCTCAGTCCGCGATCCCGTCGGGGGCCCATCCAAGGCCTGCCGGGCGCTGAGGTCCGTCCGCGAGCGTTACCGCCCGCGACCCCGCTTTCCCGGCCGCCACCGCCGCCAGCCCCATCGAGCGACGGTCGCGACGACGTCCCGCTATCGGCTGGCGATCAGGGGAGTGTAGTTGTGGATTTGTACGCGGGGATAAGTTCTTGAACAAATCCAATAACGTAGGGGCGACCGGCAGGTCGCCCGCTCATGCTCCGCGCCTGTGGCCGGGCGACCCGCCGGTCGCCCCGAGGAGAGCCCGTGCGCGCAACTCAGCACCGTAGGGCGGGCGCGGAACGCGTCGTAACCCGCCGTCCATCTGCAACGCGGCGGGTTACGCTCCGCTAACCCGCCCTACCACGCTGCAAGCGCGATCCGGAACCCAGGAGCCCAAACCTCCGCCTCGCCACCCGGCTCCTGGGCCCCGGATCGGGCTTCGCCCGGCCGGGGAAAAGGGGTTTTTTGCTCCGTCTTCACGGCCTCGCGAACCGAGAGACAGGCACCAGGA
>JANNSW010000277.1:0-6835 GCA_031403055.1 Hyphomicrobiaceae bacterium
TTGCCGGCGACGAGGATCTTGTCCCTGGGCGAGTTGTCGGCGACGAACTTCAGCACGTCGGCCCGCTCCTTGGCGTCCATGGCGTAGAACTCGCCGGTCGAGCCGCACACGGTGATGCCGGATATCCCTTCGCCGTATTGCTGCTCGATCAGGGCGCCCAGAGCTTTGAAGTCGATGCTTTCGTCGACCTTGAATGGCGTGACGAGGGCCGTGATGACGCCTTGAAGTTTCATGGCTTGCTCCTGGAGTCGGCGCTGATCGGGATTGCGGGCTCAACCGGCACAGTGCACATGCCTGCGCGCACGATCAAGCACCGCATTCGGCATGCCAGACCAGCGATGCGCCAAAGGCTCGCCCGTGCTCCAGTTGTCCGGCGCAGAGCTCAATAGGCGGCTGCTAGCTTGTGCACGCCCTGCGCCACATCCCGCTTGTAGAGGTCACGGCGGAACTGCACGATCCCATCGCCGCCGACCCAGGCCGTGATGTAGACCCAGTAGAGCGGCGCCGGCTTCTTCAAGCTCACATTCTCGCTCGTTCCGCTCTGTTTCATGCCGAGCACCCGCCCGAGCGACCAGCCTTCGTTGCCCCGCAGCAGCCAGGCCGCCAGCTTCTCCACATTCTGCACCCGGATGCAGCCCGAGCTTGCCGCCCGGTAGGCTTTTTCGAACAGGCGGGGCGATGGCGTATCGTGCATGTAGACCGCGTGCGGGCTCGCGAAGTCGATCTTGACGAAACCGAGCGGGTTCTCCTTGCCGGGCTGCTGGGAGTAGCGCAGGCCGTGCACCGATTGGGAGTTCCAGTTGATCTTCGTGGGATCGAGCTTGCCGCTGCCGCCATAGGCATCGATGCCGAACTTGGTCAGCACATCGACGCCGCCCTTCTGCTGCATTTTGCGACCCTTGGGGATCAGATCCTCGTTCACCACGGTCGGTGGCAAGGTCCACACGGGATTGAATTTCAGCTGGTTGATGCTCGAGTTCAAGAGCGGGCTTGGTCTGTCCGGCTTGCCGACGACGCCGTTGAGCCGCAACTCCACCCGATCCTCGTTGACGGCTTCCACGTGTTGGGCAGGAATATTGACGAGGACATAGCGCTTGGCCGCGCCGCGCGCACTGGCCTGTAGCCGCTCCAGATTGATCCGCAGCTGCTGCAGCCGTGCCGCAGCCGGTACGTTCAGCGAGGTCAGCGTCCGGGTTCCGTTCTTCGACAGATCCTTGTCGGTGAGATCGCCTGTCGGCTTCAGGCCATTGCGAAGCTGGTAGCGCTGCAGCCCCTCCACCAGTGTGTAGTCGAACTGAGCCGTGCCGAAATAGCCCGAGCCCGACGGCAGATCGCCCTCGATCTCCAAGCGCCGGCGCAAGGCTTCCACGGCCGGATGGGTCGTGCCCGACGCCATCTGCATCATCGGCACCGGCTCCCAGCCGCCTTGGGCGACAATGCGCGAGTAGCGCTCGATCGCAGCCTTCATCGGCTCGATGTTGCGGCTGGAGATGGTCGGCGCACCAAGCGCGACGTCGTTCTCCAACTCCTCCCCGCCCCAGAATCCGGATTCCCCGCTGTCGGGCGCAGGAACCGCAACCCCGGACAGCGAGGTCGTCTTGACCTCGCCCTTCTTGCGCTTCTTTCCGGGCGTCGGTGTGGCCTCGTCCGAGCTCGATCCGAAGGCGAGCGAGCTGTCCTCGCTTTGCGCGCCAAGGCGATCCTCGCGGCTCGAGATCACGATTCTCTTGCGCGGCTTCTCGATCCTGACCGTTTTCGGCGCTTTGGCCTTGGCCGATCTCGCCGACTTCTTCTTGGTAACCGGCACAGCCTCGCTGGCGGATGCGATCGTGCCTGCCGCGGCGGGAGCCTCGACCACGCTACCCGACGATTTTGGCACGCTGGCACTCGTCGGCTGAGGCGCGTTCACGAGTGTAGCCGGCGCCGTCGGAGCATGTGCGCTCTGGACGCTGCCCCCGGGCGGATCGGCAAGGCTGACGCCGGGAAATGAGACCGCTCCTGTCGCCACCAAGATGAGACCAGCAGCGCCAGCAAGCGTCGCACGCACGAGACCCACGGTCCTAGACAGCACCTTCGCCACTCCACGATACACAATGCCACCAGAGCCAGTGCTCTGCCTGCCCGATCGGCGTCGACAGCCACCATGAACCGGCATGGTAAACAAAATCTCACCCATCGTCCCAGCTCCGGCAGTGCGCGTGGCCATCTGATCTCGCTGCGTTGTCGTGTCGGTGCGGCGTCCGGCTGATCATGGCTTGCACCCTGCCGGCAGGTCAGCCTATCCGACCCACTGCGCCGGGCCAACCCCTGAAGCAGCCATTTCAACTGCCCGTTCGACCCCTCCCGCGCAATCGCGGCAAGCCGTCAGGGACTTGTTTCAGCGTACCGTGCGGCCGCGATGCAACAGCAAACGGCCCGGGATCACTCCCAGGCCGTTGCATGAATGTCTCGCAGGTGCCGATCGGCTACAGGCGGTAGCGGATCTGATCCGACCAGAACCGCTCGAGCCGCATCAATGCGAGGTTGAGCATCCGCATGTCACGCTCGGAAATCTCGCCAACCGCTTCCAGCGAGTGCAGCTGGCGGTGATAGAGGTCGTTGACGATGTCGCGCGCTTCCTGGCCCTTGTCGGTCAGGCTGACCCGCACCGAGCGGCGGTCCGTCTCCGAGCGCTTGTGGTGGATGTAGCCCATCTCCACCAGCTTCTTCAGGTTGTAGGAGACGTTCGAGCCCAGATAGTAGCCACGCGTCTTCAGCTCGCCCGCTGTCAGCTCGGCTTCACCGATGTTGAACAGCAACAAGGCCTGCACGCTGTTCAGATCGGAGCGGCCGATCCGGTCGAACTCGTCCTTGATCACGTCGAGGAGCAGCCGGTGCAGCCGCTCGACCAGACGCAACGCCTGCATGTATTCGATCTTCAGCCCTTCCTGGGCCTCGATCACGTTCTGATTCTTCGAGTAATCGTGTGCGACGCTCATCGTCCCTGCCTTCTCTGTTTTTGACGCCGATTTATTTGTTGTTGCAGGAACCATATCGATAAACGGCTAATTCGTGCTTAAATCTATTGGTAAATGAGGGATGATCATCGAATCATATTGAAACGAAGTGCGCCATCCCCCTCAGACGATGCCAGCGGGCGGCTCATAGTGTGGCGGCAGCTCGGGTGCGCCCGGCGCGAGCGGCAAGAATATCTCCGCCGAGCCTGGCAGCTCGCGACCGGCAAGCCAGTGGACCATCACACCGTGCTCGACGCGGAGCGCATCCCGCAAGCCGAGCGCGCCAACCGCTCGCAGCAAGTGCAAGGAGACATCGGCTGCCTCGCTCGCTGCGGCGGGGCGCAATCGCGCAGCCGTTTCCCTGGCCCAGCGCTCTGCCACTCCCGTGACCCGCTCGAGCCGGGCCAGAATCTCCCTGATCGCGTCGGCATCGAAGCAATCGGCGATCGTACTCCGCGGCCATTGGGTGACAGGGCCGGGATCGACGGCAAGATCATCGAGCACGGGATCGACCGGTTCCGCGTCGGCAAGGGCCGACCTGATTTGCCCGAGCTTGGTTTCAGGAATGGCATGCGTGAGCAGTCCGAGCGCGAGCGCCTCTGCTCGCCCCAACCGCCCGCCTGTCAGTAGCAGATAGGCCCCGATCCGGTCGGGCAGGCTTGCGAGCCAATGAGCAAGCCCGCAATCCGCGTAGACCCCCGCACACGGATCCGGCAGCACCAGCGCGAAACTTTCGCCACCAGCCCGATGCGTGCCATGCAGAAAGAGAGGAGCCGCATCGGCTGACACCTCTCCCGCGATCAGCGCAACCGTCGGCTTGCCGAAGCGATGGAGATGCCAGGCCGCCTCCGCGTCCGCCGCCAGCGCATTCCGGCGATCGACATCGGGCAACGCGGCAAGACGCGCCATCTCTGCTGCCCCACGCCCGGCCGAGAACATGTCCCCACCTGTCCCCTCGATCACCGTTGCATAGATCATCGGATCGCGAGCGACCTGGCGCATGGCGCTCGTCATGCCTTGCCGCATGGCGTCCGACAGCGGCCCGGCACCGAGCACCAGCCGCAACAGGGCGCGATCCCTCGACACCGACAGACCGCCGGCCCCTGACTCCCGCTCCAAGCTGCCGGCCATCTGTCGCCCTCTGCATCCCACGCGCTGCGGCCAATCCGCTGCAATGCTCCCAATCTAGCCCGATTGCGCGCCGGACGGCAGCGCTTTACATCGAGCCTGACTGAGCCCGACTGGCAGGACAGGAGCGGACCGAGTGCGGCAGGCATCGTTAGGCTGGCGGCTGACGATCGCGGCGGCGGCACTGGCCCTGACAGCGGGACGAGCCCAGTCCGTCGGCCCGCTCGAGCCCGACCGCAACCCCGCCCGCCAGCCCGCCCCCGCCATGGTCGGGGAGACCTCGCCCGGCGATGACCGCAACCACATTCCGCCCACACCCGCGCGCAATCCTGTTCGCGCCCTCGACCATACCGGCCGCAAACCGGTCGGGCTGGCCGTGCCACCGATCCCCGAGCGCAACCCGGCTCCGGCACGGCGGTCAGCCCAGCTGCCAGTCTTGCCTGCAGGCAGCCCGCCACTGCCAGAGCTGAAGCCTAGCGACGTGAAGCCGCCGGTCCAGGCCGGCTTTCCTCCATCGCCCGATCCAAACCCCAATCGGCGGCTCAAACCGGCTGTCCCTATCGCTTGGAGCCCCGAGGAGATTGCTGCGGCCAAAGCCGACTGCATCAAGCGGCTTGCCGGCATCACGCTCGAATGGAAGCCGCAGCCAGCCCTCCGCTCCGGCGCGTGCGGCCTGCCCTACCCGCTCGAGGTCAAATCGATCGGCACCAGCCGGGTCCTGATCGACCCGCCGGCGACCATGAGCTGCGCTCTGGCGGCAGGGCTCGCCCGCTGGCTCGACGACGTCGTGCAAGTCGAGGCCAAGGCCGCTTTCGCCAGCACGGTCGCTGCGATCGCCAACGGCACCTCCTATGCCTGCCGCAATCGCAACGGCGACACCTCGGGCAAACTCAGCGAGCACGCCTTCGCCAATGCGCTCGACATCCCGACCTTCCGCCTGACGAACGGCCGAACCGTCGCCGTGCTCGACCATTGGGGCCCGACCATCGCCGACATCGAATCCGAGCTCGCGCGCAAAGCCGCCGAGAATGCAAAGGCCGAGGCCGAGCGCCAGCAGAAGCTGGCCGCCGAAGCCGCTGCCCAACCGGCTGGGACGCAACCCCCGCAGCCGCCTTCGCCGCCAGCACCCGAACAGGCCGAGCCGCCGGCGCAGCTCGTCATGCCCACTCAGAAACGTGGCAGCCTGCGCGTCCGCCTGCCCCAGCACGCGCCAAAAACACCCGAGGCGAGATTTCTGCAGCGCATCCACGCCGGCGCCTGCCCGATCTTCGGCACCGTGCTCGGCCCCGAAGCCAACCAAGCCCACCACGACCACCTGCATGTCGATCAGGCCAAGCGGGGGACGACGAATTTCTGCGAGTGACGGAGAGTGCCAGGCACTTCCAACTGCGGTCGTAGTGCATGACGATCCGCAAGGGTTCACGGTTTCGACGGTTGCCGCTCGAAGCTGATGCGCAGCCGATGACCGGTCGCCTTGGCGTATTTCTGCAGCGTGCGGGTGGACGGCAAGCGTCCGCCGCTTTCCAATCGGGCGATGGCGGACTGTGTGCTCTCCATGCTGGCGGCTACTTGCTCCTGCGTCATGCCGGCATCGGCGCGCGCCTTGATCAGCGCCGAGATCAACGCGAATTCTTCTTCGAGTGCATCATAGGCGGCCTTGTAGCCTGGCTTCTTCCTGAGCTTGGCGAAAACCTCCTCGGCCGGAATCAGCTTGGCTTTGCGTGCAGGTGTCTTACGACTGGCGTTCAAGTAACCTCCTCGGCGCGATCGAAGTGCGTGACGATTGTGGGCGCGCTTGTCATCTGCCACCACCCGCCGCCCGCTACCCCCTGATCTCGCCCCCTGTCGCCTTGCGCACGCTCTGCACGATCCTGGCGCCGACCGCCTCGATCTCCTCGTCGGTCAAGGTTTTCGCGCGGGGCTGCAACGTGACCTCGATCGCGATCGATTTCTTGCCCGCGCCGAGCGTGTCGCCCTCATAGAGGTCGAACAGCGTCACCCGCTCGATCAGTTGCCGGTCGGCACCTTCGGCCGCCCGCACCACATCCGCCGCCGCCACGGCGCGATCGAGCACGAAGGCGAAGTCGCGGCGCACCGGCTGCAGATCGGCGGCCTCCAGCGGCGGCTTTGCCCGCGTCAGCCGCTTTTTGGCCGCCGGCAACGCATGCAGCATGACCTCGAACGCCGCGATCGGTGCTTCCACATCGAGCGCCTTCAGGGTCTTGGGATGCAGCTCGCCGAAATGCGCGAGCACCAGCTTTGGCCCCAGCCGCAAGGTCCCCGAGCGGCCGGGGTGGAACCAGCCGGGCGCATCGCGCGTGACCTGGGCCTTGGCCGCATCGATCCCGAGCGCGGTCAACAGCGCAACCACATCCGATTTCACATCGAACAGATCGGCCGCCACCGCCTTGCCGTCCCAATGCCGGCCATTGCCGGTATGCCGCGCCGTGCCGGCACGCACTCCCGATGCCAGCATCGTCTGATCCTCGGGCCGGTCGCCCAGATAGGCTTGGCCGACCTCGAACAAACCGTGATCGCCCAGACTGCGATCGCGGTTGCGCTGCACCGCCCGCAACAGGCCCGGCAGCAAGCCTGGCCGCATGTGAGTCATCTCCGAGGAGATCGGATTGGCGAGCTCGAGCGCATCCGCCCCGCCCCCGAACAGCCTCGCATCCTCGCGCCCGATGAACGACCAGGTGATGGCTTCCACC
>JANNSW010000278.1:0-8035 GCA_031403055.1 Hyphomicrobiaceae bacterium
CAGCTCCGGCGCCATCGAGCCCGAAGTCTTGCGGCCATAGATCGTGTACATCGGCACTTCTCCTCGTGTTTGGGCGTCAGCGCGTGCTGAACACCACCGATCGTTGTCTGCTATCGCCGCTCGCGGCATCGCGGCCGAAGCCGGCCTCGTCCAGGCTCGAGTGGATATGGTCGATGAGCCGGAGTCCTCCCTCCGACAACCGGGGATGCTTGTAGAGCAGGCCCGCCCGGATCGGCTCGAGCGGCGTGAAGCCGTCGGCTGGCGTGAGCGTCCGCATGCCGGGCAGCAGCGTGCCCCGCGTCAAAGCCGAGACGCCAAGGCCGCGCTGCACGGCGGATTGCAGGCCTGAGATGCCGGGGCTCGAGAAGGCGATGCGCCAGCGCCGGCGCGCGCCCTGCAGCGCCGCGATCATGCGCGAGCGGTACTCGCAGCCCTCGGGATGGGCGACCAGCGGCACTGGATCGAGCTGGTGGACATGGCCCGACTCCGCGCCCACCCAGACTGGCGTCTCCACCCAGCTGCGCGCCAGATAGGCGATTGCCGGCCCGCCGATCAGCGCGATCGCGATATCGATCTCGTTGCTCGCCATCTGGCCGAGCAGGCGGGCGGAGAGGTCGCAACGGATCTCGATCACGATCTCGGGATTGGCCTCGGCGAAGCGCGTGACGATGCCCTGCAGCAGCGCCACCGCATAGTCCATGGGCAGGCCGACCCGCAGTGCGCCGGCCGCATCCACCCGGTCGAAATGGGCGACCACCTCGTCGTTGAGGCGCAGCATCTCGCGGGCATAGCCGTCGAGCAATTCGCCATCGCTGGTGAGGCGCAGCCGGCGGCCCTCGAGGCCGATCAGTCGCGCATTCACGAGCTCCTCGAGCCGGCGCATCTGCAGGCTGATCGCGGGCTGCGTGCGCCCGAGCGCGATGCCGGCTTTCGTGTAGCCACCGAGATCGACCACCGCCACGAAGGTGCGCAACAGATCGATCGGCAGATTGAGGATACGCATGACGAAGGCCTCGGGCGGCTACGCGGCGCCCCGACTATAGAGTGTCGCGGCGCGATTGCGAAGTGGCGGTGGCACTGGCCAGCGCGAGGAGTGCAGCCTGGTGGCCTGCCCGCGCCAGCCAGGCATCACCCGTCATCCCGGACGGCTGGTCGCGACGAAGGCGCGCTTTCCGCGCTTCCCACCACACCCGTCATCCCGGACGGCCGGTCGCGACGGAGGCGCGCCTCCGGCGCGATAGGCCGATCCGGGACCTCCGCCGGCAGGGCAGTGCTCGTGGCCAAGATCCCGGATCGCTCTCGCGAGCGCCCGGGATGCCGGGTGGTTCAGGTATGGCCATGAAACCACCACACCCGTCATCCCGGACGGCCGGTCGCGACGGAGGCGCGCCTCCGGCGCGATAGGCCGATCCGGGACCTTCGCCGGCAGGGCGCGGCGCCCGTGGCAGAGATCCCGGATCAAAGCCTTCGGCTTGCTCCTTGATGAGGGGTGGATGGGTGTGTGCGAGACGTTTCCTCGAGCACCCATTCCGGCACCGCCGGTTGCTGGGCTATTCCGTTGGCACGGTCCGAACTGGATTGGCTGATGGAGCACTCGACGACGGAGTGTCGGACTGGGCGGCCGGCGCCGGCTCGAGGCTCGGAAATGTGACGGACAGCGTCGCCAGCCGAAAGTAGGAGATCGGGCCAAGGACGAGCGCGAGCAAGATCGCGGCCGTCAGAGCCGCCAACAGCTTGCTTTCGGACACGATCGTATTGCCGATCCAAGAGAAAATGAACACGACGATTGTTGTGATGACAACCGGCTCGGCCCAAGTGTATTGTTCAGGAAACAACATAACAAACCCCCAAGCATGCAATCAAGGAAGGACGTAGAGGCTGGTCTTGTCTTTCAAGCCACGCAGCTGGTGCTCTCGCCTGATCGGCTCGATCTTGCCCTCGTTCAGGATACGCTGCGATTCGGCATCCTCGACGACGGTATGAGTGGCGATGATCTCCTGGCTCTCCACCAGAGCATGCACGCGGGCGGCCACGTTCACCGTCTGCCCGAAATAGTCCTGCCGGTCGTTGAGCGTCACTGCCAGGCAGGGCCCCTCGTGCAGGCCGATCTTCACGAGCAGCTCGTCCTTTTGCCCGCCATGCTCGGCATTGAACCGCCGCATCGCCTGCCGCATCTCCAGCGCCGCCGAGATGGCATGCTGCGGGGTCGAGAAGGTCGCCATGACCGCGTCGCCGATGGTCTTGACCACGGCACCGGCGTTCGCGGCCACGATCTGCTCGAGCACGCGGAAGTGAGCGAGCACGAGCTCGAAGGCGGCAAGATCACCGACTCGGTCGTAGAGCTGTGTCGAGCCCTTCAGGTCCGTGAACATGAAGGTCAGCGACGTGATCTTAAGCCGCTGGTCGAGGCCGAGAAACCCGGTCCGGTAGAGCTCGCGAAACGTCTGATGGCTGAGCAGCCGTTTGGCGGTCAGGAAGCTCTTGCGCTGCCCGAGGAGATCATGCAGGGCGTCGTTGGCGATCCAGACGCCGGGAAGCGTTCTGCGGTCGCTGCGATTCTCGATCGTGAGGCGGAGCGGGCCCGGCCGGATCGTGATGGTGTCGTTCTGCTTCAGCATCTCATCGAGCACGACGTTGACCGACTGGCGCTCGCGCGTGGGCTCGCCCGTGACCTCGAGAAACTGGGTTGCGTGCGTGACCGGATCGAACACGATCAGGAATTGCGGCTCGAGATTGAGCGAGACGATCGCCCGCTCCTTGGCCGGCAGCTCGAGCCGCTCCAGCGTCATGTCGTCGAGCAGATGCTCGAACTCCTCGGGGAGATCGATGCCGCAGGCCCAGAAGATCTGGCGAAAGTACTCGGCAAAGGGCAGCCGGTCGGGATCATGGGCCGCAATCGTGCGAACCCGTGGGCTCACCGTGAACGAGACCTCCACCATCTCGTCGAGCGTCGGCTCGTATCCAGCCGAGCACAGCGAGCAATTGTACTCGTCCCGATCGACCGTCTTCAGCGTCGTTCCAGCCGCGAGCACACCGCCGCAACCCGGACAGAGCACATTCCACGACATGTCGAACAGGCGCAGCCTAGTCGCCTGCAGGAAACCGCCGATCGTGTTGGTCTCATCGAGGCCGTTGGCTCTGGCGAAGTCGAGCACGTTGATGCGATTCAGCCGGCGCTCGAGCGGATCGCCGATCAGCTTCTCGATCGCGGTGGCGACTTTCGGATCGGCCGATTGGTGCAACATCGTAAATACTGTCGCCAGATCTTCCGCCATCGCAGCAGTCTCCACGCCGATTAGGATCGTACTCCTACGTGTTTTCTTGACCTAACGCGAGTCGAAGCAATGCTCACAGCTTGCGTGCATCCGACTGGACGCGCAACGCTCATGATCGGATTGCCGACACAGATGGCCCCGATCCGGGGTATCGATCAAGCGTCTCGCACCCCCGGTCGCTTCCGTGCAACGGCTGCTCCATGAGGTTCGGGCGGATTGTCGTGGTGGTGGCGGGCCGATGGGCGCGACACGCTCAATCCACTCGAGCCGACCTGAGCGACCCGATCCCCGGCTCGGCCTTCACCCGGGCGAGCCAGCCGAGGATCGCTGGATACTGCTCGAGGTCGAACTCACCTTCATCCGCCACGTGGGTGTAGGCATAGAGGGCGATGTCGGCGATGGTGAAGCCGTGATCCGTCAGGAAATCGTGCCCCGCAAGCCGCCGCTCCATCACGGCGAGCGCTTGATGGCCGCGCTGCCAGATCTCGGGCAGCCGGTCGGCGTAGCGATCCTTCGCCTTCTGATAGGCGATCCAGTTGCGCGCCACTGCAATATAGGGCTCGTGGCTGTACTGCTCGAAGAACAGCCATTCCAGCACGCGGGTGCGGGCGAGGCCCGGTGCGGGGAGCAGGCGCGTTCCCTCCGCGAAATGGCACAGCATCGCGTTCGATTCGGTGATGACCTGTCCATCGGCCAGCTCGGCGATGGGCACCTTGCCGTTGGGGTTCTTCGCGAGATACTCGGGCGTGCGGGTCTGCCCGCAGCTCGAGTCGATCTCGACCCAGCGAAAGGGGGCTCCCGTCAGCTCGAGTATGGTTTTGACCTTCCAGCAATTGCCGGAGGGCGAGTAGCCATAGGCCGTGATCATCGGGAGCCTCCTGTGGTGATGTGTCGGCGATCTGGCGGAAGGGCATCCGCGTCGAGCAAGTAAGCGTGATGGGGGAGGCAAGGACGTTTTTTGTAGAGGCGACCGGCCGGTCGCCCAATTCAATCCGAGCAAGCCCGGGCGACCGGCCGGTCGCTCCTACAATTTGAACACCGACTCCGCCGCCTCCCGCGCCGCGCGCTTGGTCTTCACCTCGGCATCGATGCGCGCCAACTCGGCTGCCACGAGCTGGCGGCGCTCCTCCAGCAGCTCGACCGAGAGTGCGCTCAGATCCTCGCCCAGCGACACCAGCCTGGACTGCTTGACCGGGAACAACTCATCGAGATCCATGGACGCCACCCCACCGCTGATTTCCTCTTCGACCTTCGCCACTCCCGCAGGTAGTGTCTGGCGCAATCATGGGGCCAACTTCCGCCGCGGGCAAGTCCGCGGCCATGCAGGAGAAATGGTGCGATGACGACATTGCCAGCGACCATGACCGCAATCGCGATCGACAGGCCGGGCGGCCCCGAGGTGCTGGTTGCGAGGAGTGTTGGCGTACCGCGCCCTGGCCCCGGCCAGCTGCTGGTGAAGGTTGCGGCCGCCGGCGTCAACCGGCCCGACGTGCTGCAGCGCGCTGGTGCCTATCCCCCGCCCAAGGGTCATTCCGAGCTGCCGGGCCTGGAGGCAGCGGGCGAGGTGGTGCTGCTCGGTCCCGGCATCATACGCACCAAGGTTGGCGACAAGGTAACGGCGCTGCTGAATGGCGGTGGCTATTCCGAGTACTGCCTGGTCGAGGAGGGCGCTGCTCTGCCGGTACCGGCCGGCCTCTCGATGGTCGAGGCGGCGGCGATCCCGGAAACCTATTTCACCGTCTGGCACAATGTGTTCCAGCGCGGCGGCTTGCAGCCGGGCGACTGGCTGCTGGTGCATGGCGGGTCGAGTGGCATCGGCACTTGCGCGATCCAGCTCGGCAAGGCTTTCGGCGCTCAGGTGATCGCGACGGCCGGCTCGAAGGCGAAGTGCGAGGCCTGCCTCGCGCTCGGCGCCGACCGGGCCGTCGATTATTCCGCCGAGGACTTCGTCGCCGTGGCCAAGGCAGCGACTGCCGGCAAGGGCTGCGACGTGATCCTCGACATGGTCGGGGGCGACTACATCAGGCGTAACATCGAGGCGGCGGCATCGGATGGCCGCATCGTGCAGATCGGCTTCCAGAAACCCTCGAAGGTCGAGCTCGACGTCATGCCGATCATGTTGAAGCGCCTGACCTTTACCGGCTCGACCCTGCGCATCCGCACCAATGAGTTCAAGGCCGGCCTCGCGCGTGCCCTCGAGCAGAAGGTGTGGCCGCTGCTTGCGGCAGGCCGCTGCAGGCCAGTGCTGGATCAGACCTTTCCCCTCCGCGAGGCCGCCGCCGCCCACCGCCGCATGGAAGGCGGCCAGCACATCGGCAAGATCATGCTGGTGGTGTGAGGCGCTCCCGGACTATAGTGCTGGGACTGACTTCGCGCACGGGGACGGCGCATGGCGGGCAAGATCTTCATCAACTACCGGCGCGGTGACGATCCTGGCTTTACCCAGGCGCTCTACATGCGCCTGGAGGACGAATTTTCCGCCAGCACGCATTGATTAAATTAGCGTAATTCCACGTTTTCTTTAACGGCCCCAACAACAGCCCCAGCACAAGACACGGCTTGCAGCGGTCGAGGGGGAACGGCAGCGGCAAATTGGCATCCCCTGAACTCGAGCGGAGGCCGTGCTTACGATCATCCAACAGCGAACCGTCGTGCTACCTGCCGTATAGACCTTCCTGAACGCCTGCGGAATGATTTGAGCTTCGTCGATGAACACCACGGTGCAAGCCCCAGCTGCCAATGACTTCATCACACGCTGGTCGGCGTCCGAGGGCGCCGAGCGGGCGAACCTGCACGGCTTCGTCTACGAGCTGTGCGACCTGATCGGCGTGGCTCGGCCCGACGTGGCAACCAGCAATGCCGGCCGCAACGACTACACTTTCGAGCGCGCTGTCGAGTTCAAGGAGGCTGACGGCAGCAAGAGCCCCGGCCGGATCGACCTCTACAAGCGCGGCTGCTTCGTCATGGAGGCGAAGCAGAGCCGGGAGAAGGGGCGGCCCAAGGAGCTGATGCTCGCAGGCCAGCCCGACCTCTTCATCCCCGACTACAATCCACGCGGGAAGCGCTCGGCGAACCGCGCCTGGGACCAGCTCATGATGAGCGCTCGCCATCAGGTGGAAGGCTATGCCCGCGCACTGCCGCCCGAGCATGGCTGGCCGCCCTTCGTGCTGGTGTGCGATATCGGCCACTGCATCGAAGTCTATGCGGACTTTACCGGGCAAGGAAAGAACTACGCCCAGTTTCCGGACTGGCAGGGTTTCAGGATCTATCTGGAGGATCTGCGAACGAGGCCGTGCGCAAGCGGCTGGCGCGCATCTGGACGGACCCGGCGAGCCTCGATCCCACAAGCCAATCGGCCAAGGTCACGCGCGAGATCGCAGCCCGGCTCGCCGTCGTCTCCAAGGGGCTGGAACGGCGCGGCAATCCTGCCGAGCCGGTCGCACTATTCCTCATGCGCTGCCTGTTCACCATGTTGGCCCAGAACCAACATTCGTGTCACCAGGGGCCACTTGGAATCAAAGCATTGATTTTACTGAATTATTTTTGACAGGTTCACGGGTCGGCACGCATCACCCACAACTGTCATCGCGGAGCGCGCAATTTTTCGCGTCCGGAATAGAGCGTTGATAACTTGAGATTTTCTAGTGATCCTCATGCGCGGAAGGACGCGTGCAACTCAGATGGCCCTGGTGACACGAATGTTGGTGTGCGCCTTGTAAACGACTATCGACCTCGTGGGAGGAAGGGACCACCCGAGCCAGTGTCGATTGGGCTCGGAAGCTGACGAGCGGTGCGGTGGAGCAATCTGCCGGGCCGAAGCCTCGTGACAAAGGCCGCCTTGGGCGGTCGAGCGATCCGGCAGGCCGTAATGCGAGTGAACGCCGAGCAGGCCTCGAAAAGTGCATCGTGGACGCCGACCCGCCACTAACACGGGGAAGGCTCCAATGGACGGGGAAGCAATCGACAGATGCACCCGTCCGGTCCACCGGGGTAATGGCGATGGCATGTCGGAGACAGGTCGATGGGCGACAAGGGAGGCCCGGTTCGTCGGGATCGCAACCCGAACGTCTCTTTCAGGGGACGGACGAGCCGGGAGTCGGAGGGGGTCATTGGACCGATGAAGCCGGGTAATGCCGGTGGAGGGAAGGACCCCTGCTTCTGGTGTGCTTGCAAAGGAACTGATGTGTGGAGGATTGGCGATGAGCCTCACAACCCCCGATAAGATCAGGATGCTCCAGCGCAAGCTCTATGCGAAGGCCAAGGCGGAGCCGGATTGCCGCTTCTACAGGCTCTACGACAAGATTTGGCGAGCAGACATCCTGGCTCACGCGTGGTCGCTGGCGAGAGCCAACGATGGCGCGCCGGGCGTGGATGGCGTGACGTTCGGCCAGATCGAGGCGCAAGGGCTCGGGGAGTGGCTGACCCGGCTCGGCGACGAGCTTCGGGAGAAGACCTACCGGCCACAGCCGGTGCGTCGCGTACTGATTCCGAAGCCCGGCGGAGGAGAACGGCCGCTCGGCATCCCGACCATTCGTGATCGTGTGGTGCAGACGGCCGCCAAGCTGGTGCTCGAGCCGATCTTCGAAGCCGACCTCGATCCCGAGGCCTATGGCTATCGGCCCAAGCGCAGCGCAGTCGACGCGGTGCGTCGGGTGCACGGACTCCTCAAGGCGGGATACACGGACGTGGTGGATGCGGATTTGTCGAAGTATTTCGATACGATTCCGCACGACGAGCTCATGCAGTGCGTTGCTCGTCGC
>JANNSW010000279.1:0-1927 GCA_031403055.1 Hyphomicrobiaceae bacterium
GCAAGTGGGAAACGC
This sequence comes from Hyphomicrobiaceae bacterium, assembly GCA_031403055.1. Classification (GTDB taxonomy): domain Bacteria; phylum Pseudomonadota; class Alphaproteobacteria; order Rhizobiales; family Hyphomicrobiaceae; genus JANNSW01. The sequence continues at coordinate 16 of JANNSW010000279.1, forward strand.
CGCCGCGGCGGTCGGACGCGAAGATGTCGCCGGCGCGGGTCGTCAGAACGCACTCCGGCCGCGCCAGCCGCGATCCCACAAAGCGCACGTCGTTTAAGGTGAGCGGTGGGGTTGGCATGGGAGCGACTCCGGGCTGGATTTATCGCATGTTGGCTGCATGTCCCTTCCTCCAGCGCCTTGACCTGATCCGGGCAACTTCCTAGCGTCGGGACATGAGAATGGACGTTAGCATCCCTGTCCCGATCATCGAAGCCGCAGACAAGCTGGCCGCTGCCTCGACCAGCTGGACACAGGACTGAGGATCGTGATCGACCTCGCGACCCGATCCTGGCCTCACGCCGCACCCAGGGTCATTCAAAGAATCCGGCCCGTGACGGCTTGGAGGGCGGCTGAGCGGTCTGCGGCGAAGGTTTCGCGGGCGGCGGGCGTCGACAGCCCGGTTTTGCCAAGGATGGCGAGCGCGGCATTGCGCAGGCTTGCGAACGGTCGTGCGCCGGCACGAACTCGGCAGCGATCCTCATTCATGGAGACGTCACGCCGCCAATGCAGTTTGTTCTCGATGGCCCAATGGGCGCGCGCCAGAGCGAGCAGCCGCGCGGGTGCTGCGTCTCTCATCGGCAGGCTCGTCACGAAGTAGGCGATCTCGGTGCTCGCCCGGCCCTTGATCTCGCGCGTGCGCTCGATGCGCATGACTTGGGCCGCGCCCGGCCAACCGAGATGAGCAACGACTTCGGCACTGACCTCCACGCGACGCACTTCGAGACGGCCATGCCCCTTGTCGATCGTCTCAGCGATGCCGAGGTCGTCAGGCCGCAGCCTTTGCCCGCTTCCCGCGACATCCAAGGGGGGAAAGATCGCCGAAGCTCTCGGCGATGGCAGCGTGCAACTCGGGCTGGTTCTGCTTCACGGCGAAGAGATAGTGGCCTTGCTTGTCACGAATGTGCCGGCAGATCTCCCTCTGACAGAAGATCGCATCGCCCGTGATGATCGCGCCTTCCAGAGGCAGACCTCGCAGAAGTGCCAGTGCTGCAGTGATTTCGTTCTGCTCCGGCGGCACGACGAGATCGCCCACGACGACCGACAACTCCGTCGCGAATGCCGAAACGACATGCAGCGCCGTGGCGTCGTGGCGTCGCGAGCCGCGCAACGTCTTGCCGTCTATTGCGATGTGCTTTGCGATGTCATTGCCGAGCGCGAAGGTGCCGAGACAGCGCGACAGGGCCACGCCATCGATCGACTGGAACACGTAGTGATAGGTCGCATGACACGGCGCGACACCATCCGGAAAGCCGAGCATCTTCAAGGCTTCTGGGGGCAGCCGTCGTCCCCAGCGGAAGATCGCCATCAGGCTATCGGCACCGGCGAGCATGGCCGCAACCGACAGCGATAGGATCGCAGGCAACGCGATCTGCCGGCCCTTGCGTCCGCGCTGATCGGGTACTTCACGCAGAGCGTCTATCAGGGTTCTCATGCCGGCCATCTCCAAGTTGATGGCACGACTACAGAATCTGATTTGCGCCCCGTGTCAGCCCGGCCAGGCTGCGGTTTTTTGAATCACCCTGGGACACTAAGGGTCAAGGGTCGCATGGAGCACTGGTTCGCCACTTTTCCCCCTCCCCCTTGTGGGGAGGGGCAAGGGTGGGGGCTTACTCTCGGTTGACTCGTGCATAAGTCGGCCGCTGCATCACCCCAATCTCGGCCATAACCTCCATCATCACGCCGTCGAGCGTCTCCGTCACCTCACCATTGGTGAAGCGCATAACATTAAAGCCCTGCGATTTCAGGAACGCGTCTCTGATCCGGTCCTTCGCCATGCCTTCTGGCGCGGAGTGCTGGATACCATCAACCTCGATCACCAGCCGTTTCGAGAAGTAAGCAATGTCGACAATGTAGGGACCGATCGGTGCCTGCC
>JANNSW010000280.1:0-2257 GCA_031403055.1 Hyphomicrobiaceae bacterium
TCGGCGAGGCCTGCCATTTCATCGATCTGATCCGGCATCTGGTCGGCGCCCCGATCGTCCATCACCGCCTGCACGCCATGGCGTCCGGGACGGGCGACACTGCCACGATCGAGCTGGGCTTTGCCGATGGCTCGATCGGCACCGTTCACTATTTTTCGAACGGCCACAAGGGCTTGCCGAAGGAGCGGCTCGAGGTGTTCGCCGCGGGCCGGGTGCTGCGACTCGACAATTTCCGCAAGCTGACGGGCATCGGCTGGAAGGGCTTCGACAAGCTGAAACTCTGGCGCCAGGACAAGGGCCAAGCGGCTTGCGTCGCGGCGTTCCTCACGGCGATCGCCGCGGGCGGGCCAGCAGCCATCGCGTTCGATGAGATCATCGAGGTGAGCCGGGCTTCGATCGATGCCGCAGCGGTTGGCCCCAGTCGCCGAATGCATCAGGCGCAAGTGTAGAGGGTCGAGTGACCCATGACCGCTGCCCGACTGTTCCATACGGTGCGACACCTGAAGCCTGTGCAGGTGTATGGACGCGTCCTCGGACGGCTGGCGCGGCCGCGAGCGGATACTTCCGATGCCCCACCTGTCAGGCTGATGACCGGAGCCTGGGCGGAGCCGGCGCCGCGTCCGGAGAGCCTGCTGGGTCGCTGGCGCATACGCTTGCTCAACGAGGAAGGAGAAATCGCGCGCGCGGAGCAGTGGAACGATCCGGCGAAGGCAAAACTCTGGCTCTACAATCTGCACTATTTCGACGAACTCGCCGCGCCCGCCAACGCGGAGCGGCGCACCCTGCAGCGAGAGCTGATCGAGCGCTGGATCGCGGAGAACCCACCGGCCGCGGGCAATGGCTGGGAGCCCTATCCGACCTCCCTCAGGATCGTCAATTGGATCAAATGGGCGCTCGCCGGCGAGCCGCTCGCAGCGCATTGGCAACACAGCCTCGCCGTTCAGACCCGCTGGCTCGAGCAGCATCTGGAATGGCACCTGCTCGGCAACCATCTGCTGGCCAATGCCAAGGCTCTAGTGCTCGCGGGCCTCTTCTTCGAGAGCGAGGAGGCGGAGCGCTGGCTGGAGACGGGTCTCGCGGTTTATACCCGTGAGCTGCCCGAGCAGGTGCTCGCCGACGGCGCTCATTTCGAGCTGTCGCCGATGTATCACGCGATCATACTGGAGGATCTGCTGGACCTGCTGAACGCGGGGAGAGCCTACCGGCGCGATGGGGGGGCGGTTCTCGCGGGCCTGCCCACGACGATCGGGCAGATGCGGCGTTGGCTCGCCGCCATGACCCATCCCGACGGCCTCCCGTCGTTCTTCAATGATTCGGCGTTTGGTATCGCGCCCTCACGCCGCGCGCTCGAAGCCTATGCGTCGCGGCTGGGGCTTCCTCCGGTGTCGCTTCCGGGCGAGGGAGTGCATCGGCTCGCGGCTTCCGGCTATGTGCGGGTCAACCGGGGCGATGCGGCGGCAATTCTCGACATCGCCGCCATTGGCCCGGACTACATTCCAGGCCACGCACACGCCGACACGCTGTCGTTCGAGCTGTCGCTCGGGCCCGAGCGCATCATCGTCAATGGTGGGACCTCGGTCTATGCGCCCGGCCCCTTGCGCGAAGCCCAACGCGCGACGCGGGCTCACAGCACCGTCGAGGTCGATGGCGAGAGCTCGTCCGAGGTCTGGGCGAGCTTTCGGGTCGCGCGCCGCGCTCGCGTTCGCGATATCGCCATCGACGAGCGCGGAGCAGATGCGACGATCTCGGCTTGCCATGACGGGTACGCGCGCTTGCCCGGCCGGCCGGCTCACCGCCGCAGCTGGCGGATCGAGCCGGAATCCCTCACCGTGGTCGACGAGATCGATTCGTTGGGATCGAGGCCCGCCGTTGCGCGCTTCCACCTCGGTCCCGGCGTGTCGGTCGTGGCAGCTTCCGATGGCCGGAGCGGCAGCCTGACGACGGAGTCCGGCCGGGTCGTCGGCTGGACGGCCAGCAGCCCTGCCCGGGTCGAGCCCGCGTTCTGGTACCCCGAGTTCGGCAAGGCTGTCGCGGCTTTCACACTCGCCATTGCGCTCGACGCCGGACGCCTCACCACGATATTCGATTGGCCCTGACCATGCACATCCTCTTTCTGAGCGACAACTTTCCCCCCGAGGTCAATGCGCCGGCGTCGCGGACGCACGAGCATTGCCGCGAGTGGGTCAAGCAGGGCCACCAGGTGACGGTTGTCACCTGTGCGCCGAACTTCCCCAAGGGCCGCGTTTTCGACGGCTAC
>JANNSW010000281.1:0-3083 GCA_031403055.1 Hyphomicrobiaceae bacterium
CAACACCTTGCGCCCGCCCGGGTGCAGCACGATGCCGTCCAGGTCGGCGAGCCCGAGGCCTTCGCGGGCGAGGAACCCTTCGAGTGCCGGCCGCAACTTGTCGCGGGCAAAACGCGGGATCTCCGGGCTGATCACCACGCCAAAGCCGTCTGGCTCGATCGACCAGCCCAGGCGGGTTCTAGTTCGTCCCTTGTGTCGTGCACCCGCACAGCCCATTGACATGTCGGGCCGGACACGTTCACTGTCTACGTTCGATCATCTACACGGCACTGATCACTCTCCCTATTGTCAAGGGTACTAAAGTTTGATTCTTTGCCCGGAACGTTCTCTCTGTGCGACCGACTTGGAGTACCCCCGACATGGGCAAAAATTCTCCGCTCGCGACAGATCGTTTCGTTCCAGTAGCGTTTCGGAGCCATCCGCTTATTTTTTGGTTTTTGGCTTTCCTGTTTGCGACGGTCGTTTCGGTTGCAGCGGGGTGGCAGCTCCCAGAGCGACGAGCGTATTGGGGATTGACTATACCACACGCACTCGGCCTTTTCTCTGTCCCACTGGTTTATAAGTACTGTTACTTGCAATTTACAGATTGGAGCAATAATGCGAGCGCATTCATACTCACTACTCCCGCGGAAATGGAGAGTCAAGGTATCCAGCTATGGATGGAACGTGAGCTTCAATTTTTTTGTGGCTCGGCTCCGATGTACTGGTTTGCTATTGGGATTTCTGTTCTTGCGACGTCTCTATTTTGCTTTAGCGAAAATTATCTCGTAACCACCCCATATGTTCCAAAATTTTTTGCCCTACTTGTGGTATTTGCCTCTGCATTTCCAGCGGGGCTTGGGTTGTATTCAATATTTTCCGGACTTCAAATGTTGCGACGACTGGGACGCTTCAAAGTAAGGGTTACCAATCACAAATTTGGCGTACTGAGTACGGGCCAAATGCTCGTGAACATTTTGATTGCCGTGTCTCTGGCTTGGAGTGGATATGTATCGGCCTCTGTATTTGGAATTGCGGACTTTAGTAAGACGTTTATTCATCTCAAATGGCCGGTGTTATTATTGGTGGTTCCTACATTTTGCTTTTTCATCTGGGCGTTCGTATTATCTCAATTTCCACTTCATAGAAGAATGGTGGATTTTAAGAGAGCAGAATTATCTCGAGTGGAGCAAGCATTGCGTGGGTTTGATTCGGTTGATTATGACATGCTAACGATGGAATGCAGGGAGAAGATAGAGTTCTACGAACGTAAAAAAATGGAAATCCTTAACCTCCCCGAGTGGCCTTTCAAATTCAGCGCACTTCTTGGTATGGGAACATCTACCCTAGTGATGCTTTGGCCAGCGCTAATTGGCCCGCTTCTTCCCACTTTTGCGCAAATCACAGCGAGCGTGCTCCAATTTTAAACGCAATAGTTGCGTCGCCCGCCCAGGTCTGCTGAAAGTCAGCGATGAACGAGCTCATCATCCAATCAGGCACCGTCCGGCTCCGAGCGCGGCTGCTCGCGACCCGCACCGCCGACATCATCTGGCTCGGCCTGCCGCTGCAGTCGACGGTCCGGTTCTGGGGCAGGATGATCTGGATCGATACGCCCTTCGAGGCCTATCGTGAGCTGGGCTCGCGCGACGTGATCGAGAAGGGCGAGATCGCCTTCCTGCCCGACAAGGACGACATCGTGCTCGGCTATGGCGCGACCCCGATCGCGCGCAATGGCGAAATCCGCCTGCCGAGCCTGGGCAACGTCTTTGCCCAAGCGATCGACGATGTGGAATTGCTCCGCGACATGGTCGATAATGCGATGGTGACGATTGCCCGTGCGCCCAGGCGCGAACGTGGCGATACCAGCCTGAAGCACGCTCCCTCGCGCGTCGGCAAGCTGAGAGTAGGGGATTGACCCCCTTTGCTGGCGTTCGCCGACGCGGTTGGGCGCTGGCGGTGATCGAATTGACCGAGAGCGGCAGGGAGTGGAATTCTGCTAGGGCGTGTCGTCAGTTGAGGTGAGTCTGTCAAGCCACACCGCATCGAAAATCGCGCGCGGCCGTCGTTGCCGTCCTCTGAAGCGTATTTCGGAGATGAAAGGACACTAGCAACTCTATGATTCTAGTGTGGTTTTTCCTCGCAAATGCCATCACCGAGCCAGCCGTGGATGCTGGATGGCATTTGCGTGACACCACACTAGGTTCTTGTTCTGTCGTATTTTCTTTCGACGAACCGGTAGCCACTTCGTCAGAAAATGCTCTAGAGGAATGAGTGGGTTTGGCATACAGGGCATTCCTCGCCACGAGAGGACGATCGGGTGGTGAACGTAGTTCCGGCAAGTGGTCGATCGTGTTGAACGCACCCAATGTGCTGAGCTTGCTGCGGCTCGTGCTGGCTCCGCTGGTGGTCTGGCTCCTGTTCCAAGGCCGCATGCGGGAAGCCCTGATCGTGCTGGTGGTGGCTGCGGTGAGCGATGGCGTCGATGGCTTTCTCGCACGCCGCTATGGCTGGCATACCGAGCTTGGTGCCGCCCTCGATTCGATTGCCGACAAGCTGTTGCTGATCGGGACCTATCTGGCGTTGGGCTATCTGGGGCTGCTGCCGGGCTGGCTGGTCGCGCTGGTTGTGATGCGCGACGTGATCCTGATGGCAGCGGTGCTGCTGCGCTCGCTGCTGTATGGCCCGGTGCGGATCCGCCCGCTGCTCGCCGGCAAAGTCAACACGGCGGCCCAGGTGATCCTCGCCATCGTCGTCATCGCCGACGAGGGGCTGCAGCTCGGTTTGGGCGGACTGCGGCCGCTTCTGCATATGGCGATCGCGGCGACGACCGTCATGTCTGCCTTTGCCTATTTCAAGGAGTGGCTGGCGCCGCGTCAATTGGCCAGGCCGGACGCCGGCGACAGGAGCGCAGCCGGCCGCTAGGACAGCCCGAACAACAACCGAATCATTTTCGCGAGCGGATGCGCTTCGGCGTAGGGCGCAATAGGCGCCTTCGCCGTATTGCACCTGCGGCTGGCGTTGCGATCCGGGGTGGTGCAATACGGCCTGAAGAAGGCCTATTGCACCCTACCGGTCCCGCGCTCGACTTGACGACAAGACGGTGC
>JANNSW010000282.1:0-10272 GCA_031403055.1 Hyphomicrobiaceae bacterium
TGCCCAACAGATGAAGGACGGCAAGGTCAGCCGGCGCGAGTTCCTGCGCACCGCGACGCTGCTCGGCCTCTCCTCGACGGTCGCCTACTCGATCGCCGGCCTGCCCGAGACCGGCACCTTCGTGCGGCCTGCCCATGCAATGGGCGGCGTCGTCAAGATCTCCATGCGTGTGCAGCCGATCGAGAGCCCCCACACCTATTCGTGGATCCAGGACTCGATGATGTCGCGCAACGTCGTCGAATATCTGACCCGCACCCGCGCGGACAACGTGACCGAGCCCTGGCTCGCCGAGAAGTGGGACGCCTCCGAGGACCTGAAGACCTGGACGCTGCACCTCAGGAAGGACGTCAAGTGGTCCAATGGCGAGGCGTTCAGCGCCGACCACGTGATCTGGAACATCAAGCGCTGCCTCGATCCGGCCGTGGGCTCGTCCGTGCTCGGCCTGATGAAGGGCTACATGATGAACGACGCGGGCGATGCCATCTGGGACGCCAACGCGATCGAGAAGGTCGACGACAATACCGTCCGCCTCAATGCCCGTGCCGCGCAGCTCGCGGTGCCGGAGCACTTCTTCCACTATCCGATGATCATCCTGCACCCCTCCTCCGAGGGCAAGTTCCCCGGTGTCGGCTCGATCGGCACCGGCTGGGCCGAGATGACCGAGTACGAGGTCGGCAAGAAGTGCGTCGTCAAGAAGAAGCCCGGCTACTGGAAGGGCGACGGCGCGCTCGACGAGGTCCAATACATCGACCACGGCGATGATCCGGCCGCTCAGGTTTCGGCCCTGGTGTCCAAGCAGGTCGACGGCATCTGGCAGATCCAAGAGAGCCAGATCGAATCGTTGAAGGCGCTCGACTGGCTGAGCATCTACGACGTGACGACGGCCCAGACCGCGGTTGCCCGCATGCAGCCGATCCACGACCAATGGAAAGACGCCCGCGTCCGCAAGGCGATGCGGATGGCGATCGACCCGGCGAAAGTCGTGCAGGTCGCCAATGCTGGCCTCGGCTCCGTCGGCGAGCACCACCACGTGGCGCCTGTCCATCCCGAGTACGCCCAGCTCCCCCCGATGTTCAACATCGACGGCGCCAAGAAGCTGCTGGCGGAAGCCGGCAAGCCCGACGGCTTCGAGACCGAGATCTTCTGCAAGGCGGATCCGGCCTGGGAGGCCAAGGCCTGCAACGTCATGGCCGAGCAGTTGAAGGAAATCGGCGTCAAGCTCAAGGTCACGGTGCTGCCGTCCGCCCAGTTCTGGGAGATCTGGGACAAGGACACCAACCCCTTCGGCTTCACCTCGTGGACCCATCGTCCGCTCGGCGTGATGGTGCTCGGGCTCGCCTACCGCTCGGGCGTTCCGTGGAACGAGTCGAAGTGGTCGAACGCCAAGTTCGACGAGCTGCTGAGCAAGGCCGAGGGCACCCTCGACGTCGAGAAGCGTCGCGAGATCATGAAGGAGATCGAGACGATCATGCAGGAGGAAGGACCGATCCTGCAGCCGACCTGGCTGAAGATCTTCCAGGGCATGTCGAAGGACGTGAAGGGCTTTGCCGCCCATCCGACCCAGTACATCTTCCCCTGGGAGTGGTCGCGCGCCTGATCGCTGCCTGGCAGTGTGATTGCGTATGGAATCATGGGGCGGGCACCGGAGCGGGTGCCCGCCCTATTTCGCTCGCAGCCAGAGCTGTGTGCTGGCAGCCGGCGCCAGATCCGGCGGTAACGTCGAGTGGATGCATCGTCAAATCCGGCATTGCGGAGCGAGCGGGTTGGTGTAGGCTAGCGCAAAACAAGAGGGTACGGGGTAGGGAGACGCACCAAGGTCATGCTCAGGTTCTTCGCCAAGCGCCTTGTCGGCCTCGTGCTTACGATGCTGATCGTGTCGTTCCTGATTTTCCTCACGTTCGAGCTGTCGCCTGGCGATGTGGCTCGTGGCGCGCTCGGTCAGTTCGCAACCGACCTGCAATTGAAGAAATACCGCGAGCAGTATGGCCTCGACCGGCCGTTTTTCACCCGCTACGCGTCCTGGCTCGGCATCGCCCCCAACCACAAGGGCGAGGTCGACGGCATCCTGCAGGCCAATCTGGGCTATTCGAACCTCAAGAAAACCCAGGTCAACACCTTCATCTGGGACCGCATCGCCAACACCGGCCTGCTCGCGCTGATCGCGTTCGCGCTGATCGCGCCGATCTCGGTCGTGCTCGGCGTCATCTCAGGGATGCGCGAGGGCTCCAGACTCGATCGCATCGTGTCCGTGTTCAGCACTGTGACCACCTCCGTGCCCGAGTTCGCCATGGGCGCCTTTCTCGTCACCATCTTCGTCGTTTGGCTCGGCGTGCTGCCCGGCACCGCCCCGCTCGACACGGGCGGACCCTGGTCGATCACCGCCCAGCTCGTGCTGCCAGTGGCGACGCTGATGGCCTACTACGTCGGCTACCTGGTGCGCATGGTGCGTGCGTCCATGGTCGAGGTGATGACGAGCCCCTATATCCGAACGGCGACCCTGAAGGGCCTCAATTTCTCCGATGTGGTCGTGAAGCATGCCCTGCGCAATGCTCTCATCACGCCGTTTACCGCGATCCTGCTGCAGATCAACTTCCTCTTCACCAGCGTCGTCGTGGTCGAGGCGGTGTTCGCTTTGCCCGGCTTCGGGCGGATGCTGGTCGAGCACTCGCTCTACAAGGACGTCGCAACGGTCGAGGCGGCTTCGCTGTTTGCCGTCCTGGTCGTCGTGGTCTCGCAGATGCTCGGCGATTTCGCCTACATGATGCTCAACCCGCGCATCCGCTTCAGTTGAGGACACCAGACCATGGCTGTCGAAACCATCCCAGCGAGTGGCGGCCGGCGCACAGCGATCCTGCCGGGCTGGCTGTCGAGCATTCTCCTCATTCGCGAATCCTCGATCGGCACTGTCGGCGCGCTGATCGTGCTGTTCTGGGTGCTGGTCGCGCTTACCGCGCCCTGGCTCGCGCCCTACGATCCCAACAAGAACCTTTACGACATCGGTGTCGCCGCGTTGCCGAGCGCCACCAACTGGCTCGGCACCGACGAGCAGGCGCGCGACATCCTTTCGCGCATCATGTGGGGCTCGCGGATCGTGCTGACGATCGCTCCGCTCGCAACCGTCTGCGGCTACGCGGTCGGCATCGTCATGGGGCTGCTGGCCGGCTATTACCGCGGCTGGTTCGACACCATCATCATGCAGGTCTGCAACGTGATCCTGTCGTTTCCGGTGCTCGTCCTCTACGTGATCATCATGATCAAGTTCGGACCCTCGGCCTTGAACATCATTGCGGCAGTCACTTTCATCGCCTCGCCCCAGGTAGCGCGGCTCGTGCGCAGCCAGACGTTGGAATTGCGTGAGAAGGACTATGTCGCCGCCGCCAAGATGCGGGGCGAGCCCGGCTGGTACATCATGCTGGTCGAGATCCTGCCGAATGCGCGTGGGCCCTTGATCGTCGATGGCTGCCTGCGCATGGGCTACACGGCGATCACGATCGGCGTGCTCGGGTTCCTCGGCGTTGGTCTGCGCCCGCCCGATCCGGATTGGGGCGGCATGATCCGCGACACCTACAGCTATCTGCTCGGTGGCCAGATCCACATGGCGCTGGCGCCCGCTATCGCGCTCTCCTCGCTCGTCGTCGGGTTTTCGCTGCTGGCCGATGGTGTGCGCGAGGTCAGCCTCAAGGATTGAGATCTGCCGGACAGGCCAAGAATGACGAAGGGAATTGCCGACGTGTCAGGTCCCCAACCGGTGCTCGAATGCCGGAACCTCCATATTTCCTACTACACCCGCTCGAGCGAGGTGCCCGCTGTCACAGGCTTCAATTTGAAACTGATGCCGGGGGAAGCGCACGGCATCGTGGGCGAATCCGGCTGCGGCAAGTCGACGGTCGCCTTCGCCATCATGAACTACCTCGGCAAGAACGGGGCGATCGTGGGCGGCGAGATCCTGTTCGAGGGCCGCGACATCGCCAAGATGAGCCAGGACGAGCTACGCCGGATTCGCGGCTCCAAGATCGCCATGGTCTACCAGGAGCCGATGTCCTCGCTCAATCCGGCGATGCGGATCGGCCGGCAACTGGCCGAGGTGCCGGTCTATCATGAGAATGTGAGCTGGGAGGAAGCCTACAATCGCTCGGAGGCGATGCTCGCCAATGTGCGCCTGCCCGACCCCAAGCGCATCATGGACGCCTATCCCCACCAGATCTCGGGCGGCCAGCAGCAGCGCGCCGTCATCGCCATGGCGCTGCTCTCCAACCCGAAGCTGTTGCTGCTCGACGAGCCAACCACCGCCCTCGACGTGACGGTCGAAGCCGGCATCGTCGACCTGATCAAGGAGATATCCAAGAAATTCGGCACCTCGATGATCTACATCTCGCACAACCTCGGCCTGATCGCTGAGACCTGCGACCGGATCACGGTGATGTACTCGGGCCAGGCCGTCGAGGTGGGCAAGATCCGCGACGTGTTCGCCCATATGCATCATCCCTACACGCGCGGCCTCTTCTCCTCGATCCCGCTGCCCGGCGCCGATAAGAACGCGCGCCCGTTGATCTCGATCCCCGGCCAGCTGCCGTTGCCCTATGCCCGCCCGATCGGCTGCACGTTCGGGCCGCGCTGCACGGGCTTCCAGGCGGGGCGCTGTGATAAGCCCGGCCTCGAGATGCAGGCGATTGCCAACGTGCCCGGCCATTTCGCCCGCTGCGTGCGCCTGAACGAGATCGACTGGGAGGCCGCCGCCAAGACCCACAAGCCGCGCGCCCCGATCGAGCCCGGCCCCGTGGTGCTGCGCGTCGCCGACATGCAGAAGCACTACACTATCGAGAAGATGGGCGTCTTCTTCTCCAAGGACGTGCGCAAGATCAAGGCGAACGAGCAGATCACGTTCGAGGCGCGCGAGGCCGAGACGGTCGCGATCGTGGGCGAATCCGGCTGCGGCAAGTCGACCTTCGCCAAGGTGCTGATGGGCCTCGAGCAGGCGACCGCCGGCACCATCCATCTGGGCAACCTCGAGCTCGGCCAGGTGCCGGTCGGCGACCGCGACGCCGGCACCATCGCCAAGCTGCAGATGGTGTTCCAGAACCCCTTCGAAACGCTCAATCCCAGCCATAGCGTCGGTGGTCAGATCGCGCGTGTCCTGAAGCGTTTCGGCACGCTGCCGACGGCCAAGCTCCGGCGCGACCGGGTGAACGAGCTGCTCGACATCGTCAAGCTGCCGCGCGACTTCGCCAAGCGACTGCCGCGCCAGCTCTCCGGCGGCCAGAAACAACGTATCGGCATCGCCCGCGCCTTCGCCGGCAACCCCAAGCTCGTCGTCGCCGACGAGCCGGTGTCAGCGCTGGACGTCTCGGTGCAGGCCGCCGTCACCGAGCTGTTGATGGACATCCAGCGCACCAACCGCACGACCATGCTGTTCATCAGCCACGACCTTTCGGTGGTGCGCTACCTCGCCGACCGCGTCGTCGTCATGTACCTCGGCCGCATCATGGAGCAGGGCACGACGGAGGAAATATTCTCCCCGCCCTATCATCCCTATACCGAGGCCCTGCTCTCGGCGGTGCCGATCGCCGACGTTCGCGTCCACAAGCGCAAGGTCGTGCTGTCGGGCGAGCTGCCGAGCGCGCTCAATCCGCCCAAGGGCTGCCCGTTCTCCACCCGCTGCCCCTACATGATCAAGGGCACCTGCGACACCACCCCGCCTCCCGTGCGCCTGTTCGGGAATGGGCACGCCATCGCCTGCCATCTCGAGGCCCAGCAGCTCTCCAGCATGCTGCCCGTGATCACCATGCGCGAGAGCGAGGCCAAGCCGAAATCGGCCGAAGCGGCTCCGGCCGACGCGCCGGCATCGGTTGCCTCAGGCGGGGCCGCACCGTCTCGAGCGGCCGGCATCAACACAGCGCCCGGCACGGCAACTGTCGCAGCCATTGCCAAGCCGCCGCCGGTCCCCCAGCCTCCCCACATGAACGGCACGCCGGTTCCAGCCAACCTGCGCAAACCCCTGCCACTCACCGACGCCGAGCGTGCGCGGCTCGCCCTCGAGCGCTTGCAGGCCAATGATGCCTCCTCGGGCACCGAGCGGGCGCAGAAGGCGCTCGACGCACTGAAGAACCAGAGCTGATGGCGAGGAGAGTTGCCCCATGCCGGTGATCAACCGTGTGGCCGAGCTTGCCAGCGAGACGGCCGGGTGGCGGCGCGACCTCCACCGGTTCCCTGAGCTCCTGTTCGATCTGCCGCGCACCTCGGCCTTCGTCGCAGAGCGGTTGCGCGCATTGGGCTGCGACGAGGTCGTGACCGGTATCGGCCGCTCGGGCGTCGTCGGCGTCATTCATGGCCGCCGGCCCGGCACGGCCCGCAACGTCGGCCTGCGCGCCGACATGGACGCGTTGCCGATCCTGGAGGCGACTGGCGCTGCCTACGCCTCTGAGACCCCTGGCAAGATGCACGCCTGCGGCCATGACGGCCACACGGCGATGCTGCTCGGCGCGGCGAGCTATCTGGCTGAGACGCGCAATTTCGCAGGCAACGCCGTCCTCATCTTCCAGCCGGCGGAAGAAGGCGGCGACGGCGCCCGCGCGATGCTCGCCGATGGCGTCATGGACCGCTTCGGTGTGGACGAGGTCTATGCGCTGCACAATTATCCGGGCTTGCCGGTCGGCGCCTTCGCGATCCGCCCCGGCTCGCTGATGGCCGCCAGCTCGATCCTCAAGATCGCGATCACCGGTCGCGGCGGGCATGCGGCCACCCCGCACGGTTGCATCGACACGGTGCTGATCGGCGCCACGATCGTCACCGCACTGCAGGGGATCGTCGCGCGCAATGTCGATCCGGTCGAGGCCGCCGTCGTCTCGATCGCCAAATTCCGCGCCGGCGACAGCTTCAACATCCTGCCTGAGACCGCCGAGCTGCACGGCACGCTGCGCGCGTTGCGGCCCGAGGTGATGGATCTGCTCGAAGCCCGCGTGCGCGAGGTGGTGACGGGAACGGCGAGAATGCTGGGGGGCGAGGCGACCGTCTCGATCGATCGCGACAGCCCGGCAACCATCAACACGCCGGCCGAGTACGAGCATGCCGCCCGCGTCGCCACGGAGATTGCTGGCGCCGCGCAGGTCGATCGCAACTGCCCGCCGGCCATGGTCGCTGAGGATTTCGGCGACATGCTACTGGCGCGGCCCGGCGCGTTCATCTTCTTGGGCAACGGGGATTCCGCCGGCCTGCACCATCCCGCCTATGATTTCGACGACGCCGCGATCCCCTTCGGCGTCTCGTACTTCGCGCGACTGGTGGAGCGCCGCAGCGCCCCGTAGGCTGGCGCTGAGCGTTCGCGAAGCCCAGCATCAGCATCTGTGGCGTTTCGTTTACCCGGGCACAACCGATGCGCCTCTCCCGCACCCGCATGAAATGCCCACTCGGCTCGATCGAGATCGTGGCCACCGAGACCGGGCTCTGCATGGTCGAGTTCGCCGCGCATGCGGAGCGCTATCTGAGGACCATCGCGGCGCGCTACGGCGAGGTCGCGATCGTGGATGGCGAGGATCCTCATGACGCGGTGGCGGCGCTCGAGGCCTATTTCGCGGGCGACTTGCGGGCAATCGACCGCTTACCTGCCGAAGCTCCCGGCACAAAATTCCAGCGGGCGGTCTGGGCGGAGTTGCGTGGCATCCCGCCCGGCAGCACCATCAGCTACCAGGAGCTCGCCCGCCGCCTCGCCCGCCCGACCGCGACGCGGGCCGTCGGCGCCGCCAACGGCCAGAACCCGGTCGGCATCGTCGTGCCCTGCCACCGCGTGATCGGGGCCAACGGCACCTTGACCGGCTATTCTGGCGGGCTCGACAAGAAGCGCTGGCTGCTCGCCCACGAGGGTGCCATCACCAGCCAGCTCGTATGAGCGCTCAGCCGGCCCTCTTTCGCTTCCCCCAATCCGGTGTATTCTTTCGGCATCCCCCGCAGGAGATCCGTGAACATGGCAAAGCAGCCCGCCCGCTCGAAACCCGCAAAGCCGGTTGCCCGCCGCCATCCGCTCGGCCCCCTTACCGCCGAGGAGATCGTGCGCGCGGCCCGGCTCGTGCGCGAGGCCCATGATTTGGGGCCACGCCAGCGGTTCGAAGCGATCGAGCTGCTCGAGCCGACGCCGGCAGAGCGCGATCAAGGCGGCCTGATCCCCCGCCGCGCCTTCGTCTCGACCTATGACATGGCCTCGAGCCGGCTCTTCGAGGCAACCGTCGCGCTCGACCAAGGCAAGGTCGAGAGCTGGGTCGAGCGGCCGGGCGCACGCCCCCGGATCGGCCCCGACGAGTTCCTCGACGCCGAGCGGATCGTGCTCGCGGATCCCCGCTTCATCGCCGCCTTGCATCGGCGCGGCATCACCGACCTCTCGCTCGTTTGCGCCGATCCCTGGTCGACCGGCAGCGGGCTGCCCGGCGAAACCGGCAAACGCCTCGCCCAGACCATCGTCTGGGTCCGCAACCACAAGGACGACAACCAGTTCGCGCACCCGGTCGAAGGGCTTGTTGCCCATGTGGACGTCAATGCGGGCAAGGTCCTGGCGGTGATCGACGACGGCCCGGGCATCGTGCCGCGGGAAACCTCGAACTACGCCTCGGTCTTCCAGCAGGACTGGCGCACGGACCTGAAGCCGATCGAGGTGGTGCAGCCCGAGGGCCCGAGCTTCAAGATCGATGGCAATGCCGTCGAATGGGCTGGCTGGACCTTCCAGGTCGGCTTCACTGCGCGCGAGGGGCTCGTCCTCTACGATCTCGCGATCCGGGACGGCGGACGCATGCGCTCAGTCTGCCGCAGAGCATCCGTCGCCGAGATGATCGTGCCCTATGGCAGCCCCTATGGATGCCATCCGCGCAAGAACGCCTTCGATTGCGGCGAGTACGGCATCGGCGCCATGGCGAACAGCCTGACGCTGGGCTGCGACTGCCTCGGCGCCATCCACTATTTCGACGGCGTGCTGGCGGGGATCGACGGCAAGCCGAGCATCATCAAACAGGCGATCTGCATGCACGAGGAGGATACCGGCATCCTCTGGAAGCACACCGACTTCCGATCCGGGCGCTGCGACGTCCGGCGCGGCCGGCGCCTCGTCGTCTCCTTCATCGCGACTGTCGGCAACTACGAGTACATGTTCTACTGGCAGCTGCATCTGGACGGCACCATCGCACTCGAGGTGAAGGCGACCGGCATCATCAACACCGCCGGCATCGAGCCCGCCGATGCCCGCCGCTTCGGCACCGAGGTGCTGCCGGGCGTGCTCGGTCAGGTCCACCAGCATCTCTTTTGCGCCCGCCTCGAAATGGCGATCGACGGGGAGAGGAATGCGGTCATGGAGGTCGACAGTGTGCTCGAGCCGGAAGGGCCGGCGAACCCGCATGGCAACGCCTTCCGCTCCCTCGAGACGCTGTTGGAAAGCGAGCAGGGGGCGCGGCGCAACGCGGACGCTGGCCGCAACCGCTATTGGAAAATCGTCAATCGCGGCGTGAGGAACCGCTTCGGGCAGGCGGCCGGCTACCGGCTGATGCCGACCCATGCGATCACCGCGCTCGGTGGCGAGCGCTCACAACTGGGCACACGCGCCGGCTTCACGCGGCATCATCTGTGGGTGACGCCAACGACCGCCGCCGAGCGTTGGCCGGCCGGCGATTATGTCAACCAGAGCGCGACGGACGAAGGATTGCCGGGCTGGACCAAGGCCGACCGGGCCGTCGTCGACCGCGCGATCACGGCCTGGCACGTGTTCGGGTTGCATCACCAGCCGCGGCCGGAGGACTTCCCGGTGCAGCCCGCCGTCGCCTGCGGCTTCATGCTGATGCCCGACGGCTTCTTCACCCAGAACCCGACGCTGGACGTGCCTCCGGCCAAGAGCGGGAAGAGCTGCTGCGTGTGAAGGAGGCGAGGCGAACGTGCCTGGCATGAGGGCAGCGCCGAGCACGCCTGCGGCCGAGGCCGCGAGGCCGGACCTGAAGCGGTCTCGCGGGGGCTCGCTTGCGATCATGGCGTCAGTCTCAGGCAAGGGGACGATGGGCCGGAAAGCCGTCACAAGACGAGCGGGCCGAGCGCGCTCCTCCAGGTCCGGACCTGACGGAGGACCATCCGTTAACGATAGGATCTGCGCTTGTGGTCGAAATCCGGAAATGGGGTATCCATCTGAGTGCGGTTGGCGCTATATGATGGGATGCCTGCGCAACCTAACGCCACCACTGTGCAAGCCGGCCGGGACTATCCGCCGAGCTACGCGGAGCTGGGGACGTGGTTTCCCGACGATGCCGCATG
>JANNSW010000283.1:0-3607 GCA_031403055.1 Hyphomicrobiaceae bacterium
ATTCGCTGGACCTGCTCAATGGCAGCGACGACATCCCCTATGACGCCTACGCCTGGGGGGCCTCGGGCTGGCTCTGTGGACCGGCCAATTGCTATGCGCGCGAGACCGTCGCGATCGACCGGGCGTTCCGGGCCGGCAAGCACAGCGAGGCGCAGGAGCTGTCGAGGAAGCTCTATCCGGCCATGCTGAACCTGGAAGCCGGCCAGTTCGTGCAGAAGGTCAAGTATGGCTGCGAGCTGCTCGGCGTGCCGGTCGGGGCAGCGCGGCGTCCGCTATTGCCGCTCGACAAGGCCGAGAAGGCCGAGTTCGCCACCGTGTTCAAGGCAGCGACTGGCGGCAACAGCAAGGCGGCGGCGAAGAAGCGTGCAGCCTGACATGATGAGATGGTGAGGGCCCTCTTCGTCTGCTCCGCCAACCGGCTGCGCAGTCCGACCGCCGAGCACGTGTTCGCATCCTGGACGGGCGTGGAGACGGATTCGGCGGGCCTCGCCAACGATGCCGAGCAGCAACTGTCGGGGGAGCAGATCGAATGGGCCGACATCATTTTCGTGATGGAGAAGGTCCACCGGCGCAAGCTTGCCCGGCGGTTTCGTCCGCATCTGAATGGCAAGAAACTGATTTGCCTCGATATTCCTGACAACTACGGTTTCCTCGATCCGGCTCTGATCGGATTGCTCGAGGCCAAGGCCGGTCCGTATCTGCTTTGAGTCCAGGCCGCATCGGCGCAATCAGCCAAGCCCGGGTCGCAATGTGCTTGGCTCAACTCCGGCGCGCGTGCTAGCGGACGGCAGTACTTTCGCGCGCAATCCACGCCCCGCCGCTGTTTCGCCAAGGATACGAGACCATGCCGAACGCCATGAAGGGCTTCTTCTCGTCCACGCTGGCCCAGAGCGATCCCGAGCTCGCAGCGGCGATTGAGGGCGAGCTTGGCCGCCAGCGCGACGAGATCGAGCTGATCGCCTCGGAGAACATCGTCTCCAAAGCGGTGCTGGAGGCCGCGGGGTCCGTTCTCACCAACAAATATGCCGAGGGCTATCCCGGCAAGCGCTACTACGGCGGCTGCAAATGGGTCGATGTCGCCGAGGAATTGGCTATCGCGCGGGCAAAGGAATTGTTCGGCTGCGGCTTTGCCAATGTCCAACCAAACTCGGGCAGCCAGGCCAATCAGGGCGTGTTCAATGCATTGCTGAAGCCAGGCGACACCTTTCTGGGATTGTCGCTGGCCGCGGGCGGGCACTTGACTCACGGCTCGCCGGTCAACCAGTCCGGCAAATGGTTCAATGCGAAGTCCTACATGGTGCGCCGGCAGGACCACCGGATCGATTTCGACGATGTTGTCCGGCTCGCCCGCGAGCACAAGCCCAAGATCATCATCGCCGGCGGCTCGGCCTATCCGCGCATCATCGACTTCAAGCGCTTCCGTGAGATCGCCGACGAGGTCGGCGCCATGCTGATGGTCGACATGGCGCATTTCGCGGGGCTGGTGGCGGCGGGCGTGCACCCCTCGCCCTTCCCGCACGCCCATGTGGTGACGACGACCACCCACAAGACGCTGCGCGGGCCGCGTGGTGGCATGATCCTGACCAACGACGAGGAGATTGCCAAGAAGGTCAACTCGGCGATCTTCCCTGGAATCCAGGGCGGTCCCCTCATGCATGTGATCGCCGGCAAGGCCGTCGCCTTCGGGGAGGCGCTCCGGCCCGAGTTCAAGGTCTACGCCAAGGCCGTCGTCGACAATGCCAGGGCGCTCGGCGAGGTGTTGAGCAAGGCAGGCCTCGACCTCGTCTCGGGCGGCACCGATACGCACGTGCTGCTGGTCGATCTGCGGCCAAAGAAGCTGACCGGCAAGGACGGCGAGGCAGCCCTCGGGCGCGCCCACATCACTTGCAACAAGAACGGCGTCCCCTTCGATACCGAGAAGCCGATGATCACCTCGGGCGTGCGGCTGGGCTCGCCCGCCGGCACCACGCGCGGCTTCGGCGTGCCTGAGTTCCGCGACGTCGGCCGCATGATCGTCGAGGTGCTGGAGGGTCTTGCCCGGAACGGGGCGGAAGGCAATGGCGCGGTCGAGGCCAAGATCAAGGCGGAAGCCACGGCGCTGTGCCGCCGGTTCCCGATCTACGAGGGGTAGGCCGGCACTGTCGGTCAGGTCGAGTTGTTCACGAGACCCAACGACCTACACCACCACGTCGAAATAGACCCGGTCGAGCGCCAACCGGAATTCGACCGCCTCGAAATGGAGTTTGTCCTCCGGCCGCTTCAACACCTCGAGCTCGAACCCTTGCTCGGCGCGCCGGTAGTGCTCGATCCGCATCTGGTCTTGGTAGACGAGCGCGATGTGGCGAATGGTCGGCAAGGATTTGTAGAAATCGAGCTTGGGGCCGCGGTCGGTGTCGATGGTCGTGGGCTCGGTGCGGCGAGGCGAGGAGCGTGCTGCATGATCGGCTCGTTGCGCCAGGGATAGCCCATCAACCGGCTGCGCCGGCATGCGTGTTTGAGGAAACGCCTCGCACACACCCATCCACCCGTCATCCCGGACATAGCCGAAGGCTTTGATCCGGGATCTCTGCCACGGGCGCCGCCCTGCCGGCGAAGATCCCGGATCGCGCTTGCAGCGCGTCCGGGATGACGGGTGATGCCTGGATGTGTTTCTTGAGAGCCCAATGGCAGGCATTCCGCAGCCGGTATGTTGCCGCTCGGTGCTGCTCAGTCGTTCGGCACGACGGCGACGGCGCCGCTGGCAATGATCTGGGCATCGGCCGTCACGAGGCTCGCCCCGAGGACGCGCGCGGTTGCGACCAGGAACCGATCGGCCTGGTCCTGGTGCGGCAGCTCGAAGCGGCCGGTTTCGAGTGCGATCTCGCGGCTGAGCGGAGCATCGCGCAGTGGCCATTCGTTCAGTGCGCGATCGAGCCAGGCCCGAGGCTCGCGGAGCGCTGAAAACCGTCCCTTTGCGACGAGCGTGAGGAACTCCCAGATGGAGATGGGCGAGAGCCATAGCTCGTTGCCCGGATCGATCAGCATCGCCGATGTGCGCTTGCCGAGGCGCTGGGGAGCGTCCGCGATCCAGATCCAGATGTGGGTGTCGAGGAGGAGCCTCATGCCGATTTCCGGCGTCGTTTGCGATTGCCGGGTTCGGGCGGGTTGGGGCGGACGTCGAGCCCGTCCCATTCGCGGACTGTCTCGTCCGCGTCCCAGCCGGTCGCGAACGCGTCGAGTGAGAAACCGCCGGACCCGAGCGCGCCCTGCATGAAGCCGAGCCGGCGCTCGGACGCCGTGGCCGGCGGCGGCACGATCTCGGCCATCGGCTTGCCGAAGCGCGTGACCAGCACCGGCTGGCCGGTCCGGCGGACGCCTTCGAGCACGGCGAGGCAGGTAGCCTTGAACTTCGAGATGGCGATCCTTTGCATGAGAAAGATCTACTATAGTCGACGACCATGGTCAACAAATTGAGGTGAGGCTCCCGATCGACCCGTCGGACATCCGGGATCACGGGTGAAAGCAGGGTAGCAGCGGGTTTGGCCTGCAGCTCTACCCGCCGACGCTCCGTTTCTTCAGCCGAGGGCGCAGACCTGTCGCCGGGCATCCGGCTCGCAGAAATCGGCAC
>JANNSW010000284.1:0-6412 GCA_031403055.1 Hyphomicrobiaceae bacterium
CTTCTTTGCGGGCGCGGATTTCATCGAGGTGGAAACGCCGGTGTTGCAGGTGTCGCCCGCCAACGAGACCCATCTGCACGGCTTCGCGACCGAGCTGCTCTCGCCCGACGGCCCCCCTGAGCGGCTCTATCTGCGCACCAGCCCCGAGTTTGCCTGCAAGAAGCTGCTGGCGGCTGGCGAGAGCCGCATCGTCGAGTTCGCGCGCGTGTTCCGCAACCGCGAGCGCGGCGCATTGCACCACCCCGAATTCCTGCTGATCGAATGGTATCGGGCCGGCGAGAGCTACGAGCGGCTGATGCAGGACTGCACCGCGATCCTGGCGCTGGCTGCCGAGACCACCGGGTCGAAGCTTTTTTCGTTTCGCGGGCGCGAGGCCGATCCGTTCGCGGAGCCGGAGCGGCTGACGGTGGCTGAAGCCTTTACCCGCCATGCCGGGATCGATCTGCTGGCGACGCTCGAAGGGACCGAGGGCGACCGCGACCGCCTTGCAAAAGCCGCCACGGCATCGGCCGTTCGCGTCGCCGCGGACGACACCTGGTCGGACATGTTCAGCCGGGTGATGGTCGAGCGGATCGAGCCCAGGCTCGGGCTCGGGCGGGCGACGATACTTTATGAATATCCGCTGCCCGAAGCGGCACTCGCCCGGCCTTGCCCCCACGACGCCCGGCTCGCCGAGCGCTTCGAGCTCTATGTCTGCGGGGTCGAGCTGGCGAATGCGTTCGGCGAATTGAGGGATGCCGCCGAGCAACGCCGCCGCTTCGAAGCCGACATGGCGGAGAAATCACGGATCTACGGCGAGCGCTACCCGCTCGATGAGGATTTTCTCGCCGCGCTCGCCCTGATGCCGGAAGCAAGTGGCATCGCGTTGGGCTTCGAGCGTCTGCTGATGCTGGCGACGGGGGCGCAGCGGATCGAGCAGGTGATGTGGGGAGCTTGAGCGGCAATCCTTCGAATCAGGCGAAGCTGAAGTTGAGCTGGACCGGTGCCTGCTTTGACCGCCGCTTCGGCTTTCGGGCCGCCTTCGGCTCGTCCGGCTCGTTCCGCGGCACACCGGCCATCGCCACCCAGCCTGCAGTGTCAAAACCGAGATCGGCAAGGGTGGTGTCGACGACTTTGACGGCGTGATCGTAGTCGGAGGCGGACATCACCTTACGGCCAGCCTTGCGCATGCGCCGCTTCGCCGCGTCGAGACCCGCGCTGTTCGCGAGCCGCACTGCCTCGGTGTATGACCTGATCCGCACGAGTCGCCGCCCCTTTCCAGCAGCAGGATGTACTCCTTGCGTTCTGCGCGTCAAGCGTCGATTGTGCACTTGCGACCGAATTTCACCATCGGCGGGACCATGGCCAATCACTTGTATTACGGCGACAATCTCGACGTGCTGCGCGAGAGCATCCGCGACGAGAGCGTCGACCTCGTCTACCTCGATCCGCCGTTCAATTCGAATGCGACGTACAACGTGCTTTTTCGTGGCCCGTCGGGGGATCAGAGCCAGGCGCAGATCGAGGCGTTCGAGGATACTTGGCATTGGAACAACGCGGCGGAGAAGGCGTTCGACGAGGTGATGCAGGGGCGCAACGCCGATGTCGCCGAGATGCTGCGCGCCATGCGCTCGTTCCTCAAAGACAACGACATGATGGCGTATCTGACCCACATGGCCGTGCGGCTGGTCGAACTGCATCGCGTGCTGAAGCCGACAGGCTCGATCTACCTGCACTGCGACCCTACCGCGAGCCATTATCTCAAGATGCTGATGGATGCTGTGTTTGGGAAAGAGAGCTATCAGAATGAGATTACTTGGAAGCGCACGTTTACTCATGGCGATAGCAAAACGTGGAGCAGAGCCTCCGATATTGTATTTTTCTACACCAAGACTGACAATTTCACATGGAATGAGCCGTATGAACCTCTGTCCGCCGAATACATTGAAAGTCATTACCAATCTCGTGACCCGGATGGTCGGCAGTATCAGCTTACTTCAATTCTCAGCCCCTCGCCTCGACCAAACATGACCTATGAATGGAAGGGCTTCCCACCGCCCTCAATGGGCTGGCGATTTTCAAAGGAGACGATGGCTGAACTCGATACGAAAGGATTGATTTGGTACCCAAGTGCCAAAGACGGTTCTTTCGACACGAAAAAACGACCGCGATTTAAGCGCTACCTCGACGAACAAAAAGGAACGGTAGTTACGACCGTCTGGACTGACATTTCGCCAATTAATGCTAGGGCGAACGAACGACTCGGCTATCCTACCCAGAAGCCACTAGCCCTGCTCGAACGAATCCTGTCCGCATCTTCCAATCCCGGCGACGTCGTGCTCGATCCGTTCTGCGGCTGCGGCACCACCGTTCATGCCGCCGAAAAACTCGGCCGCCAGTGGATCGGCATCGACATCACGCATCTCTCCATCTCGCTGATCGAGAAGCGCCTGAAGGACGCCTTTCCGGGCATCAAGTTCGACGTCCACGGCACACCCAAAGACCTGGAAGGCGCGCGCGACCTGTCGAACCGCGACAAGTATCAGTTCCAGTGGTGGGCGGTCTCTCTTGTCGATGCCGTGCCGTTCGGCGGCAAGAAGAAGGGCGCGGACGGCGGTATCGACGGCCACATCTTCTTCCGCTCGGGCGCGAAGACTACGGAGAAGGCGATCGTCTCCGTCAAAGGCGGCGGCGTCGGCGTCAAGGACATCCGCGAGTTGACCGCGGTCGTGGATCGCGAGCGGGCGAAGATCGGTGTCTATATCTCGTTGGAACCGCATACGCGGCCGATGGTCGAAGAAGCGGCTGGAGCGGGTCTCTATGATGGCCCCACCGGCAAGGTGCCGAAGATCCAGCTGTTCACCATCGAGGAGTTGTTCGCGGGCAAGAAACCGCGGATCCCGCTGATGGAGCGCGGCTTCAAGGCAGCCGCCCGCGAGGAACGCGACGACCAGCCGGAGTTCGACGTTTGACGAGCACCGGCTGGCGACGGGGGCGCAGCGGATCGTGCAGGTGATGTGGGGAGTAGGCAGTAGGCAGTAGGCAGTAGGTATTTTTCGACTGCCCACTGCCCACTGCCGACTGCCGCCCTTCCTTCCTACCCACCCAACTGCTTGATCCGGTTTTTTGCCTCCGTCAGCTCCGCGGTCGTATGGGCGAGGCGGCTCGCCAGCTCGCGCAGCATCTCGATTGCGAGGTTGGGGAACTCCGAGAGGAGCTTCACGAACGGCTCCTTTTTGATCTTCAAGGCAACGAGCTTGGTCGAGGGCCTGACCGTCGCCGTGCGCGGCATGTCGCAAAGAATGGCGATCTCGCCGACGAAAGCGTTCTTGGCGAGATGGGCGACTCTGAGCTCGCCTGAAGGCGTCGAGACCAGCACGTCGGCTTCCCCCTCCAGGATCACATAGGCAGCGTCCCCCGCATCGCCCTGTCGGAACAGATCCTGTCCCTGGTCGAACGACAGCCGCTCGGACGTGAAAGCGAGGAGCTTGAGCTTGGCGCTCTCGATATGGGCGAACAGCGGGATCCGCCGCAGCAAGCTGACCTCTTCCTCCAGGCTCGACATGGGCGCTTCCTCCACGGGGGAATTCTGCTCGGATCGCAACGTCAGGCTGTCAGCTTAGGCCGTCAGCTTAGCATAAAGCCCGCCCTTCGACTTCAGCAAGGCAGGCGTACCGTCATCGCCGAGTTGGCCATCCTCGAAGCACAGCACCCGGTCGAAGGCGTCCGCCGCCTGCGGCGAGGTCAGCACGCAGAAGAGGGTGATCGGGGGGGTGCTCGACTTCGAGAGCGCGATCAGCCGGTCGAGGATCGCGCGCTGCGACTTCTGATCGAGGGTGCTGAGCGCCCGGTTCATCACCAGGATATCTGGCCGCTTCAGCAGCGCGCGTGCGACCGCGATCTTCTGGCGCTGGGATTGGGTGAGGCGCTTGCCGGCCGCTCCCACCATGAAGGAGAGCCCAGCCTCGTGGACGAGCGCATCGAGACCGAGCTCGTCGAGGAGTTGCTGCACCAGCCGCTGCACCCGCTCGGGCCCGTTGGCGATACCGTGGGCGACGCGGCCGAACAGGATGTTGTCCTGCAGGCTCGATGCCGCGTTGTACTGGTCGGGCTCGAAGAAATCGACCGCGCCCTTCGCCTGTGCCGAGAGTGCAGCCCGAAGCTGGGCGCGCGCCTTCACGATCTGGGCTTCGAGCGCTTCGCTCATCAGGCCGAAGCGGTGCCGGCTCTCGATGTAGCTGAAGGGCAGCCGCAGCAGCTTTTGTCGATCATCCGCTGTCGCCGATGCTAAGCGCTGGCCCGCCGCTCGCAGCGTGATCGCCCGGTAGTCCGGCAGGTCCTCGGCCGCCATGAAGGAGAGCTGCTCGAAGAAGGGGTGGTTGGGCGGCAGGTCACCGAACAGCTCGAGCACGGTCTCGGCGATGCGCCGGCCCATCTCGAACAGCGCCTCGTCGAGCCCGGTCGCCGACAAGACCTTGAGCACGTGCGGATTCGTCGGCAGCTGCGCCGGCTCGAACGCAGCGGAGACGGCTGTACCGAACAGCAGGTTCTCGGCGACGGAAGCGAGGCGATTGTAGCGCGCGGGGTCGAAGGGCTCCACCAGCCGGCCGAGCTCGGGATCATCGAGCTTGCGGCGCAGCTCGGCACGCGCTCTGAGCACGCCCGCGACGAGATCGGGTTGTGCCACCGGATCGATGCGGCTGCGCAGACCTTGCTGATGGACGTCCTCGTCCAGCTCGACCAGCTTCAGCACCTCGATCAGGCGCCGCTCGAGGCCCTTGCGGTCGGCGACGCCGGCGGCGGCGTAGTCGATCCAGTCGGCGGCACTGTCGAGGTCGGTGTTGCCCGACGCTGCCGCTTCGGTGAGCTCGATGTGGTGCTGCTTCAAGCGGTCGCCCACATAGCTCGGCTTGCTGATGGGAACATGCCGGAGCCCGTAGACGAGGCACTCGCGGATCGAGAGGTTGGGGAGATAGGGCGCGGGGCCCGAATAGCCGATGCGCCGCCCCAACACGCTGTCGGGCAGGTTGCCCAGATCAGTATCCTGCAACCGGATGCGGCCCGCCGTCGGCCACAGCAGCCGCACCAGCGCTTCGCTCACGGATTCCCCGCCCGCATTGACCTGGCCGATGACCGCGACCCGCTCGCCCGGCGCCAGCGTGAACGACACGTTCTCGACGAGGGTTGCGCCGGTGTCGTCCGTCACCGTCAGACGCGAGAACTCGATCGGGTGGTCGATCGGCTTGGGCGCCTGCGAGGCCGCGCGTTGCTGGGCCGGGTCGATCATCGCGTCGGGCGCGAACTGCTCCATCACCTGGCTGTACTTGATTTCCACGTCCTGGCGCTGCTGGTCCCAATCGATCAGCTCCTTGATCGGGCTCGGCAGCTCCTTGTAGGCGGCGATCACCGCCACCAGCTGGCCGATGTCGAGCTCGCCCTTGATCGCGTAGTAGCCGCCCACCAGATAGAACAGGAAAGGCGTCACCTGGGAGAGGAAGTTGTTGAGGAATTTGACGAAAAACTTCCGGTTGTAGAGCTCCAGCCGGATGAAATAGATGCGGCCGAGCCGGCGCGACAGGTCGGCGCGCTCCCAGTTGGTCGCGTCGTTGACCCGGATCTCGCCGATGCCGTCGACCATCTCGCCGACGCGGCCCGCGAGGTCGCGCGCGCCGAGCTGGCGCTCACGGCCGAGCACCAGCAGGCGTTGGCGCAGCTTGGGCATCAAGATGGCCTGCAGCAGCACGATGCCGCCGGCAATCAGCCCGAGCCAGAGGCTCTGCACGATGATGAAGACCATGGCGGTGAGCGCCTGGCCACCCAGGAACAGCGGCTGCGTAAAGGCGTCGCCGATGAAGCCACCGAGCGGCTCCACCTCGTCCTTGACCATGGTTGCGACCTCGGGCGCCTTCAGCCGCTTGAAGTGGCTCGGGGGAAAACGCAGCACGCGATCGACGAGGTCATAGCGCAGCCGCCGCAGCATGCGCTCGCCGAGGCGGCCCTTGTAGAGATTGATGTACCATTTGAACCAGCCGTTGATCGCGACCAGCAGCAGGAACAGCAGGCTCATGGCGACGAGATAGGGCAGGCGCTCCATCGTGATGCCGGGGAAGAGGAGAACCGAGCCCTCGCCGAACGGGTTGCCGACCTCGAGCCGCAAGAACAGTTGCGCGGCGCCCGCCGCCTCGAAGCCCTTGCCCTGAATCGGCCCGTTGACGATCGATTTGGGCAGGTCGAGCGACAGGAAGTAGAACGGCATCGAGACAAGGATCACCAGCAGGACGTAGATCTGCTGCGCGCGGGTGTGCCGCCAGATGTAGGAGAAGAGTTTTTCTTGCATGATTGCGGTACGCCCCCCGTTCGGCTGGCACTGAGCCTAGCGGCTCGCAAGAGGCGTGTGAAGGGAAGCGTTGGAGGGAGCTCGTAGGCCGGACTG
>JANNSW010000285.1:0-2391 GCA_031403055.1 Hyphomicrobiaceae bacterium
GAGGACCTCGGTTTGACCGGCAACGGCGTCCGTCAATCTGCGGCTCAGCTAGCGATCGGTAGGGATGCAATGACGTTCGTGGGCTCGGTTCTTGGTAGTTGACGCCTCGTTGGACTCGCCCGTGCCTATGGCCTAACTTCCCCGACGCAGCGTTAGCTTGGCGTGGGGTAGTAGAGGCTATGCGTGTTCCGATTTTCCTGATTGCGCTTGCGTTGATGGCAGCATCAATTGTTCCTGTCGAGGCCCAGCAGACTGGGCGCACGTGCCACGTGGCTCAAGCCGCCGGCACTGCAGCGCGGCCCAATGTCAGTGTGATCGTCGCGTCCGATGTTGCGCGGACCGGGGAGCCCATTGGCCTCGCCTGGGAGTTGCGCACGAGGCTCGACCCGAAGTGCCGCTCGCCGCTCTATCTGATCGTGCACATGGGGCCGAAGGTCCGCCTAGCAGGCGAGGGGTTCATCGTGCTGCCGCCGGGCGTCGAAGCGCCGTTCGGCATCGCGCTCGGCCGCGAGCGCTTGCGCGTCCTTGTTCCACTGCACTTCGGAGCCCCGACGGCCAGAGGCAGGATCGACATCAAGCCTTTCGCAGCAGGTCCATTCGAGATTGCGTGGGATGTGGTTGAGGTTCCAGCGCTGCTGGCGGAGCCGAAGGCCGCCAAGGACTTCGCACGCGGCAAAGAGGTTCGCGGTGCGACCGGCGGCACGACAATTGAAGTTGCCCAGGGGCAGCCGCAGCTCGTCGTGCAGGATCGGTATGCGGTGGAGAAGCCGAAACGGGTCGTCACCCACGCGCGCGGCGGCTACGATTTGCTCGATTACGGGGCCCACTTCCGCATTGTCGAACGGGCGACCGGCCTCCTCGTCACCGAGCGGCGCGGCAGTGATCCCCGTTTCTCGCCGACCGGGAGGTTCGTTTATTATTTCGGTGTGCCGGGGATCGAACCGACCGGCGTGGATTCCGACCTGATTGCCAGGGCGGATCGTACCCAGGTCGAGATCGTGGACCTCGTGAGCGGCGACCGGGCCGCTGCGATTCGGCCTGTCGGCGCAGCGAGCGACCGCGCGGACACCATCCACTCGGTCCACTGGGCCATGGGCGATACGTTCCTCACACTCGCGATCGGCAACCACGTCGACCGCCGCGTGACAGTGCTACAGCCCTTGATCGACAATCGCAGAAGCGACAAGACCTGCATTGTCTGCGACGTCGAGATTGATCTCGACAATGCGTTGGCAAGGTATCCCGCGAGGCAATACGAAGGCCAGCGGATCGAAGTCGAAACTCCACAGGCGACGCTCGCGTTCAGGGATGGACAAAGTCCGGAGGGCTGGCGTGACCCGGGACTGGCCAAGGTGTTCGCGCCGGAGAGGTTCGGCAGGCTGGGAGCCGACATGCAGAAAACGTGGAACAGCGAGGAAGACCTCGCGAAGACTGTCGATACCGCCATCTTGAACTCACATCAGGTTGCGCGAGGGGCCAGTCGCCTGAAGCTACCGCTCTGGGAGAGAACGATGTTCGAAGACGCAGGCGCTAGCCCGGCCGCTGCCGGCAACGGCACTGTCAAAAGCGCGGATCCGATCCCGGCATTGCGTGCGGTCCGCACGACGGGCGCCGTGACCGCTGGCAGCGTTCAATCAATGTCGGACGCAAAATCGGACCGCCTCGTCGAACTGCTCGCTGAGCACGGACTGGCGCTTGATGTGGCTGGCAAACCATCACGCCATGCCGGCGAGCCGATCGCCAAGGCATTGGTATCCGACATCCCCAGTGCCGCAGTTGTTTTCGAGGGAGCGGATTTCCTCGACTGCCGGCGGGCGACGGCTGGCGATGATCCTGTCGATGCCGACGGATATCGGATCGACAAGGACGAACTCGAGCGCGGCTCCCTCGACGCGACCTCGCTGACGCAGGCCCTGCAATTCACGACTGGCGGCTCACGCATCTGGCTGGTTTCGACGCATTGCTTCCACGGAACCGGCCGCTATGGCTTCGGTCGCCTGCTCATCGTCACCGCTCGCGATGGCGGCGCTGAGACACTGCATTGGCTGCACGCGCGCTCGGCCACGGATGCAGACAAGCTCGGAGCGCTGCTCGGGCTCGACGATGGGCGCAAGCTCGTTGCCGCATTGAGCCACGGGCGCTACCTGCTGCTTGCGACCGAGGGTGGCGGCGCGGTCGCCGTTTGGGATATCGCGGAGGCAAGGCTGCTGCACGTACTGACCACCGGCGGCGAGGCCGACGTGCCGATTCGCCTCTCGGTACTGGTGCAGGGTGGCGAGACCCGGCACGCCCGGGAATTTCAGGAACACGTGATGTGCGCCCTCAGGCGTGCCCATGAAGTACCCGCGGCGATCGAACAGGGCGAGCTCGTCGTCGATGTATCGGCCGGAT